>JAYVLW010000354.1:0-5306 GCA_043759315.1 Myxococcales bacterium | reverse complement strand
ACGACGGTGCGCCGCGCTACCGCGTCTTCAAGGTCGACCCGAAGAAGCCGGAGCGCACCGCGTGGAACGAGATCGTCGCGGAGAGCGAAGCGACGCTCGACAGCGCGAGCGTCGTCGGCGAGCGGCTGGTCCTGACCTACCTGCGCAACGCCGCGAGTGAGGTCGAGGTGCATGACCTGGACGGCAAGCTCGTCCGCAAGGTCGCGCTGCCGGCGCTCGGATCCACGGGAGGCATCGGCGGCAATCCCGACGAGGACACCGGGTACTTCTCGTACACGTCGTTCACCCAGCCGCAGGTCATCTACAAGACGAGCATCAAGAGCGGCAAGGTCAGCGAGTGGGCGCGCATCAAGCTTCCCGTCGATACGACCGGTATGGAGGCCGAGCAGGTGTTCTTCCCGTCCAAGGACGGCACGAAGATCTCGATGTTCATCATCAAGCCGCGCGGCGCGAAGAAGGATGGCAAGAACCCGACGATCCTCTACGGCTACGGCGGCTTCAACGTGAGCCTGACGCCGAGCTTCTCGTCGTCGCGCGCGGTGTGGATCGAGCGCGGTGGGATCTACGCGATCCCGAACCTGCGCGGCGGTGGCGAGTACGGCGAGGAGTGGCACCGCAGCGGCATGCTGCTCAAGAAGCAGAACGTGTTCGATGACTACATCGCGGCGGCCGAATACCTGATCAAGGAGGGCTGGACGACCTCGGAGCACCTCGCGATCAACGGCGGCTCGAACGGCGGGCTCCTGGTCGGCGCCGCGATGACGCAGCGACCGGATCTGTTCAAGGCCGTCGTGTGCGCGGTGCCGCTCCTCGACATGCTCCGGTACCACATGTTCGGCTCGGGGAAGACCTGGGTCCCGGAGTACGGGTCCGCCGACGACGAGGTGCAATTCAAGGCGATCTACGAGTACTCGCCCTATCGCCGCGCGGTCGACGCGGGCGCGCGAAAGTACCCGGCGCTCCTGATGGATTCCTCGGATCACGACGACCGCGTCGATCCGTTGCACGCCCGCAAGTTCGCCGCGCTGATCCAGAGGAACCAGACCGCCGACGCGCCCGTGCTGCTCCGTATCGAGCGCAACGCGGGTCACGGTGGCGCAGACATGGTCAAGCAGCAGGTCGAGGTCACCGCGGATACGCTCGCGTGGCTCGACGTGCTGTTGAAGTAGTGCCAGACGTTCACGTACGCCGAGCTGCGTGCCGCGGACGAACGTCGCTACAATACGAACGAGCCTGCATGCTGGGTCGAGACGAGCGCCACCTGTCCGCCGGAGCTCGAGCCGCAGGCGCGACGCTCCTCGCACTGTTCGCCGTCGTCGGTTGTCGCTCGTCGGGACCCGCCGAGCCCGAGCGCTGGTCCGATGCGTGGCTTGAGCGTGAGGCGGATCGCTACCTCGGGTCAGTCGAATCGCGGCGCGCGTCGCTCGAGGCCTCGCTCGTCAATCCGGCGAACATCTACTCGAAGCAGCGGCTCGCATCGTACGGCAAGGTCACGAGCGGCTGGGACGCGCTTCCCGAATGGAACCCGCGCTCGCGGCCGGTCGATCGCGCGGCGCTCGATGCGTTCGCGGCGAAGACCTGGCCCGAGCTGCCGGCCGCGCGGCTCTGGGACGGCGTGCGTCCGACCGATCGCGCCGGCTGGATCTCGCTCGGCCGTCGCGTGTTCTTCGAGTATCCGCTACGCGCCGAGGTCGGCGTCGAGCACGCGCTCGCGCCATGGATCGCGGATGCGGCGGCGGTCGCCGCGAGCAGCGGTGAGGCGCTCGGGATCGAACGCGCGCGCGACGGTGCCTTGCCCGGCATCGTCGCGTTCGATGATGTCGACGGCCGAAACCGGATCGGCATCACCTGCGCGGCGTGCCACACCGCAGTGAAGGACGGGGGCGTGGTCGCGGGTGCGGCGCGTCGGCGGTTCGATCTCGGCGGCCTGCGGCTCGCGTACTACCGGGACACCGGTGCGCCCGTCGAACCCGGGCTCGCGCGCCGGATGGCGACGTGGGGGCCGGGCCGCGCCGATGTCACCGAGGATGACGACGAGGATCCGGTGGCGATCCCAGATCTGTGGGGCCTGCGCGACGAGACCCACCTGACGCAGGCAGGCACGATCCGCCACATCGGCCCGGCAGCGCTCGCGCTCCGCCAGGAGACCCAGCTCCTGCACGCGAACGCGCTCCGCGTGCGGCCGCCTCGCGAGCTCGCGTGGGCGCTCGCGACCTATCTCTATTCACTCGAGCCGCCGCCCGCGCGCGCGGTCACCGATCCGACGGCGGTCGCGACAGGGGCGGCGCTGTTCGAGGTGCACTGCAGGAGCTGCCACTCGCGGCCCGACGGAGGCGGCGAGCCGATACCGGTCGCGCGCGTCGGGACCGATCCATCGCTCGCGAACGGCAAGGCGCGCGGGACGGGGACCTACCGCGTCACATCGCTCGTCCGGGTCGCCGATGCGGGCCCGTACTTCCACGACGGCTCGGTGCCGTCGCTCGACGCCGTGCTCTCGGCGGACCGGCTCGCGCCCGGCTACACGGCCGGAGCCCGTGGGCCGGGGCCCATCCATGGTCACGCGTTCGGGACCTCGATGCCCCCGGCGGAGCGCGCCGCGCTGGTCAGCTACCTCGAGTCGTTGTGATCAGGTCACGGCGCCCGGCGGCAGCGACGCCGGAGCCTCGAGCTTCGTCTTCGTCTCGAGGGTCTTGTCGCCCCCGGCCGATGCGACGGTGACTCGCACGGTGAACGTGCCACCGGCACTGACCGACGGCTCCGAGAGCGCGTAGCTGATCTGGAGCGTCTGCGCCGCATCGACCTTCTGATCCCACGGCTGATATGCGTCGCCGGTCCACTTGCTCGGCTCGCGCGGGGTGAGCTCGCGCAGCACAGTGCCCGACTCGTCGAGCAGCTCGATCTTCTTGATCGAGATGTCCGACCCGGTGGAGGTGCCGTTGGTGACGCGGAGCTGCACCGAGCTCTGCTCGCACATGCGCTGGGCCATCGAAGCCATCGACCGCGCGCCCTCGGGGGCATCGCCGAACCCGAGCTCGGTCGCCGGCTTCTGCATCGACGATTGCACGGGCGGGCTGGTGGTCGGCCCGGTGCCGCAATCATTGGCGAGCGTCACCGACGCGATCGCGACGTCGACCGTATTCGGCACGGGCGTGTGCGTGGGCGGCGTGGGCTTCCCGCCGCCGCACGAGATGACGAGGGCGGTGAGCGCGATGGAGAGAGTCGAGTGGAGGAGAGTCATGGTCGGCCTTTCGTTGAACGCGCGTGTTCGGTCGCGGGTCTGCCCCTGGAAACGCCCGCACGCGCGCCAGCTTACGCGGGATCCGGTCGATCCAAGGATCACGCGCGCCAGATCGTCCCCACTCGGCAGGAAGAAGTAGTCGCACCTCCTCGTTGATCGGTGATGAGGCTCGCGCTCGCCGTCACGGTCCTCGTTGCCGGCTGTCGCAAGGACGTACCGCACGCGACCGAGGGTTCCGGTTCGGCGAAGCCGGCGATCGCACCGGTCGAGGCGCCCGATGCGGCGATCCCCGTCGACGCGCTCGCCGATCCGGATCCCGATCGCCGCGGCAAGCGCACGGGCCTCACCGCGGGCGAGCTCCCGGAGGTGGCGACCGAGGACCTCGTGCGCGCGATCGCCGCGGGTAACGTCCCGCTCTCCGCGTTCATCGATCCGAAGCGCGGCGTGTATCACAAGGAGGACATGCCGGGCGCCGGCGACAAGCCCGGGCCGGTCATCGCGAAGCGCGAGTGCGGGGCCGCCGCGAACAAGGTCGCGCTCGCGTACATCAAGCGGATGGTCGCGGCGGAGGTCAGCGGTCACCGCGCCACGGCGGACGAGAGCGTGCACGGGCTCCAGTGCACGAACGCATTCATCACGAAGCCCGATCCGAAGTTCGGTTCGCTCGAGGACTTCGAGCCGCCCGCTCCGGGGTTCCCGATGCGCTACGCGATCTGCGAGTCCCCGCACATCATGGAGTGGGACGAGGGCTTCTTTCTCGTGTTCACGCCGGATCCCACGCGTGGCCTCGCGCTCGCCGCGATCGTCTCGATCGAGGGGGGCATGATCTCCGAGAAGATCTGGGCCCAGGTCGCGAAGAATCTGGCGAGCCCCAAGGGCTGTTAGGCGGGGCACGACGGATCGGTCGTCACCGCCTAGCACCAGTGCAACGAAACTGACTTTCTGTTGCACGAGGCGGAGATCTATGGGATTGTACTGGCGAATGCAGGCACGACTCATCCCGCTTCCGCGGCTTCTGGCCGCCGCCGTCGACCATGGGGCCATGCCGCCGCGCCCGTCGGCGGAGCTCGATGCCTATCTCGATGCGGTCGAGATCTGCGTTCGGCGGTACGGCTGGTCCCGCACGTCACCGCAGGACATCGCGCGCGAGGCCGGCGTGAACCGGACGACCATCTATCGGGTGCTCGGAGCCAAGGACGAGATCTTTCGCTCGCTCATCGCACGGGAGGTGCACCGGCTGATCGACCACGCGGTGCGGCTCTACGCCGAGATGCTCGAGCGGGGGGCGACGGGCGCCGATGCCATCATCGAGCTGACGGCGTCGGCGATCGAGCAAGTGCGTGACAACCCGACGATCGCGAAGCTTCTCGCCGATGAGCCCGAGCTGGTCGCCGCCTTCATGCGGGACGACATCCCCGGTGTGCTCCAGCGCTTCACCGACGCGCTCGGCCCTCTCCTTGGGGTCGCCATGGATTCGGGCATCGTGGCAACGCGCGATTCGCGGGTCCTGACGGAGTGGATGGTTCGCATGGGACTTTCACTCCTGTTCGCCCCGACCCGCTCGGACGTGCGCGCCTTCCTCGGCGCTGGGATCCGCCCTCTCTTCGAAGTCGAGGGGAAGTCGTGAAACGCGTGGTGCAAGCGGACGTCGCCCTTCGATTCGATTTCGCGGAGTCGGAGCCATGACCGCATCCGCAGGGTTCGCCCCATCGAGGGACGCACGCTTTGCTCCGACGGCGCCGTCGCTCCCCTTCCTCGGCCGGGCGCTCAGCCACCGGCGAGGCGACGTCGGAGCACTCGAGAAGATCCGCGACGATCACGGAGACCTCGTCTGGATCCACCTCTTCGGGCGCCTCAGGGTGCTCGCGTTTCTGAGCGCGGACGGCCTCGAGGTCGGCTTGCGCAACAAGGACGGCGCGTTTTCCAACCGCCTCGGCTGGGAGCGATTCCTCGATCACGTGTTCCCGGGGGCCATCCTCGCGATGGACGGCGACGAGCACCGCTACCACCGACGCATCCTCCAGGAGGCATTCACGCGCGAGAATCTCGAGGGCTACGTCTCGCAGAT
>JAYVLW010000353.1:0-9072 GCA_043759315.1 Myxococcales bacterium | reverse complement strand
GGCGTCACCACCATCAGCGGGATGACCTGGAGCTTCTGGAAGCTGTCGGCCCACAGCCCGATGATGAAGCCGAACATGCTGAACGTGACCGACGTGAGGATGAGGAACGTCACCATCCACACCGGGTGCACGATCTCGTACGGCACGAACATCCGCGCCGTGACGAGGATCAGCGTACCCAGCATGATCGACTTACTCGCCGCCGCGCCGACGTATCCGAGCACCACTTCGACGAACGACACCGGTGCCGATAACAGCTCGTAGATCGTGCCCGACCACTTCGGCAGGTAGATGCCGAACGATGCGTTCGAGATGCTCTCGCCGAGGAGCGACAGCATGACCAGGCCCGGGATGATGAACGAGCCGTAGTTGACGCCGCCGACCTCGCCCATCCGGCCGCCGATCGCCGAGCCGAACACCACGAAGTAGAGCGACGTGGAGATCACCGGCGCGGCGATGCTCTGCGTGATGGTGCGGAACGTCCGCGCCATCTCGAACCGGTAGATCGCCTTGATCGCGGGGAGGTTCACGACTTCCCTCCGTGCACCAGGTTGACGAAGATGTCCTCGAGCGAGCTCTCGTGGGTCTGGAGATCCTTGAACTGGATCCCGGCCCGCCCGACGCGCTCGAGCAGCTTCGCGATCCCGGCGTCCTCGCTCTGCGCGTCGAACGTGTACGTCAGCACGGTGCCGTCCTTGGTCAGCTCGAGCTTCGCGTCCGCGAGCGCTTCGGGGACGGACTCGATCGCCTGCGCGAGCGTCAGCACGAGCTGGCGCTTGCCGAGCTTGCGCATCAGCACGTCCTTGTCCTCGACCACGATCAGCTCGCCCTTGTTGATGACGCCGATGCGGTCCGCCATCTCCTGCGCTTCCTCGATGTAGTGCGTGGTCAGGATGATCGTGACGCCGCTGTCGCGGAGATCGCGGACCATCTTCCACATGTCGTGGCGCAGCTCGACATCGACGCCGGCCGTCGGCTCGTCGAGGAACAGGATCGTGGGCTCGTGCGACAGCGCCTTCGCGATCAACACGCGGCGCTTCATGCCGCCCGACAGCGTCATGATCTTCGCGTCCTTCTTCTCCCACAGCGAGAGTGCGCGCAGCACCTTCTCGATGTGCGCCGGGTTCGCGCGCTTGCCGAACAGGCCGCGCGAGAACGTCACCGTCGACCACACGGTCTCGAACGCGTCGGTCGAGAGCTCCTGCGGGACGAGGCCGATCTTCATCCGCGCGGCGCGGAAGTCCTTGACGATGTCGTGGCCGTCCGCGACCACGGTGCCGCTGCTCGCGTTGACGATCCCGCACACGATCCCGATCAGCGTGGTCTTGCCCGCGCCGTTCGGACCGAGCAGCGCGAGAATCTCGCCGCGCTTGATCTCGAGGCTTACGTCGTCCAGCGCCTTGTGGCCGCTCGCGTACGTCTTGCTGAGGTGCTTGATGCTGACGATCGAGTCGACCACGCCGTCGTTGTGCACCGGCGCTGGGGTTCGTGACCAGCGACTCCGCCCGGCAATTCGGGCAGGTCGCGCACGAGCTCGCGTGTGGCCCGGACCGCACGGTCGGGGTCGGCTTCATCTCGGGCACGGGCCGGATCGCGAGCTGCGATCTCGGCGAGGCCGATGGTTGCCGACTCGCCGCCATGGCCCGTGACGCGATCTCCGCGGACGGCCCGAGGTACACTGCGCCAATGCGGCTGGGACCCGTGCTCGCAACGATCGCGCTCGTCGGGTGCGGGCGCTATGGGTTTGACGACCTCGCCGGCGGCGACGGGCGAAGTGCCGATGGATCCGTCCCCGACGACGGTGCCGGCGATGGCGCCTTCGCGGATGGTCCGCAGGCCCGAAGCTGCGACGGCCTGCCGAGCACCTGCGGGCCGGGCGGCACGGGGAGCTGTTGCGAGAGTCCGATCGTGGTCGGCGGAGTGTACTTCCGGAGCTACGACGGAACCGCGTTGTACGCCGACACCTCCGCGGCGGCCACGGTCAGTGACTTCCGGCTCGATCGGTACGAGGTCACGGTCGCGAGGTTCCGCGCGTTCGCCGCGGCAGGGCGCGCGACGCTAGCAAACCCACCGCTCGCGGGTGCCGGTGCGCATCCCAACATTCCCGGCAGCGGTTGGGACGCGACCTGGAACGCGAGCCTCGTCGTCGACTCCGCGGCGCTCGGTCAAGCGCTTCAGTGTGGCGGTTCGTTCGCGACCTGGACGACCACGCCCGGCGCGAACGAGAGCCGCCCGATCAACTGCGTATCGTCCTACGAGACCATGGCGTTCTGCGCGTGGGACGGAGGGTTCCTGCCGACCGAAGCGGAGTGGAACTACGCAGCGAGTGGGGGGAGCGAGCAACGAGCCTATCCGTGGTCAAACCCGCCGACCTCCGTCCTGATCGACGAGTCGTTTGCCAGCTATTCGGTGATGGGGTTTACCGACTGCCGGGGGGATGGGATCAGCGGTTGTGCTCCGACGGACATCCTGGTCCCGGGCAGCAAGCCTGCCGGCGATGGTCGCTGGGGACAGTCGGATCTCGCCGGGAACGTCCACGAATGGACTCTCGACTTCGCCGCTCCGGGCGGCACGTATCCGGTGCCGTGCGTGGACTGCGCTCGTTTGGTCCCAAACATCAACAAGATGGTGCGCGGCGGTGCCTACCAAGCGCCTTTTGACTATGTAAGGTTGGCCGCTCGATTCTTGTTCCCGCCGAACGCTCGGAACCCCTACGTGGGGTTTCGTTGCGCACGCTCTCCATGATGTGCACGGTTGCCCGGTGGTCCGCCGTCAGCTGCGAAGGTTAGAGACCGCCTCCCGCAGTATCTCGCGCGAGACGGGCTTGAGAAGGTGTCGGTTGCTGACGCCGGAGAGGAACTCCGCAGACAGGCTCGAGGACGTCTCACCGGTCACGTAGATCACGCACGGCACGATCTCGGGACGTTCGTGGACGAGTCGAGCATGTAGATCCATGCCAGTGCCATCTGGCATCGTCAGGTCGCAGAGGATCACGTCATACGACTCGCGGCGAACAACGAGGCGCTCCACCGCAGCGCGGTAGCCGTCCACCGCGGTCACGTCATGCCCAGCGAGGAGCCGCATCGTGCAGCTCCGCACGAGCGGCTCGTCATCGATCACGAGGATGCGGAGGCGAGATTGCGGTTGCGATGTGGGATGTGGTGCAGGTTTCCACGCAGCCTCGGAGTTGGCGGCCGGGAGCCAGAGCGACGCCGTGGTGCCCTCGTTCTCGATACTCGATAGCGCGATCTGGCCGCCCATTCCGCTGATCAGGCCGTAGCAGACCGACAAGCCGAGCCCGGTACCGACGTGCGCCTTCGTGGTGAAGAACGGGTCGAACACCCGCGCGACCACCTCCGGTGACATGCCAATGCCGGTGTCGGCGACCGAGATCCCGACGCCGTCGCCCTGATCCCAGCTCCGGATCGTGATCGTCCCATCCGTGCGATTGCCCGGCATTGATTGGGCCGCGTTGATCAGCAGATTGACCAGGATCTGGACCAGGCGTGATTCCACCGCCTTGACGAGTCGCGTCGATTCGATCGAGGTTACGATCGTGGCCAACGACCGAGTCGTCGAGCCTGCGAGCTTGACCGCGAGCTCGATCGCAGCGCGCGGCTCGAAGCCGCGTGGTGTCGCAGAGACCTCGGCGCGCGCGAACACCTTGAGGTCTCGCACGATCGTCGCGATCCGCTCGGCGCCGTCCACGATGTCATCGACGACCTCAGCCGGCGGTTCCTTTCCGTCGGCGATCAGCTCGCGCAGGTGCTCGGCGTTGCCGAGAATGAACGTGAGCGGATTGTTGATCTCGTGCGCGATCCCTGCGCTCAGGGTTCCTAGCGAGACGAGACGATCGAGGTGCGCGATCTGCACAGCCATGCGCTGCTTCTCGGTCACGTCGCGGAACACCCAGGCCAATCCAGCCTGCTCGCCGCGATCGGTGCGAAGCGGGAACGCGAGCAGATCGAAGTAAGCGTCCGACCCGATCTGGAGCGTCGATCTCCACGTGCCGGTCGCCGCGACCGCTTGGCTGACCTCGCGAGCAACTCCTTCGGGGTCGGCGATCGAGATCGTGGTGACCAAGCGCCGTCCGAGAGTGTCGGCGCGCATGAGCGCGAACATGTCGGCCATCGCTGCGTTGAGATCGACGATCATTCCGTCCTGATCGGTGAGCGCGACACCATCGAAGAAGCTCTCGAACACGAGGGCCATGCGCGACAGGGTGGCCTCGCGACGCTTCAACGTGGTGATATCGACGATCGTTCCGGCGATGCTGCCGCGCGCACCCGTGGAGGTGCCGCGCATCATCACCCAGCGCTCGAGCACCGGCGTGATCTGGAGCCGCACCTCGATCTCGAGAGGCGTTCCTTCACGTGCCGCGACCAGCCCCTGCGCCAGCCGCTCCAGGTCGTCGCGATGGACGCAGTCGCGGGGTGACAGTCGCTTGCGACCCAAGGTTGCCGGCGGAAGATCGAGCGCCGCATCGATGTGGTCGGGGAACACCAGCTCACAGGTCTCGGCAGCCTGCTCCCAGAGCGCGACACCCGTGCTTCCAAGGGCGCGCTTGAGCCAGGAGTCGCCGCGGTTCTCGGAGCCGTCGAGGAAGTGCAGCAGGGTGGCGCCGATCTGGATCTGGTCGCCGGCGCTCAGCACGCTCGATTCGATCTTCGTCCCGTTGACGAGGGTCCCGTTGCGCGACTGCAGATCTCGCACGCTGCAAGACTGGCCTGTCCGCACGATCTCGATGTGACGCTTCGAGAGCGCCGTGTCGACGAACACGACGCTGGCATCGCTCGACCGTCCGATCGAGACCATCCCTTCGATGGGGATGAGTCGGCCGATCTCGCTCGGGGTCGGGGACGCCAGCACCACGACCATCGGACGCAGGATGTCGACGGTGCTTGGACCGGTCGACGTGAGGTCGGGGACGTGGGTCATGGGTGTCTTCAAAGCGGCACGCCGCCCACCAACGGATTCGACCGGATCGCGATTCGGTCGAGGCCAAAACTCGTGCGCCACGACGGTAGTCACGACGCGAGAGATCGTCCGCCGTGACCCGACAGGTGTCTGGTGAGAACAGACAACCGTTCCCAGGGGATGCCACTGCGCGTGCGATCGGAGCCGGATCGGTTCTTGTAGCTCCGCCCGATGCGACCATCTCGACGACAAGAGCAAACCCCGGGCGACCGGGCGACGCAAAGCCAAGGGACTCACGTCGATGAGTTCGCCTGGTTACCGAAGGAGACCCGTGATTCGAAGCAACAAGTGGGTGTATGCGTTCGTCGCGACCTTGGCAGTAGTCGGTTGCACGGACGACGAGTCCGACCCAGCGGAAGAAGCCACGACGCAGGCATCGACCGTCTTGAACGGGATCGCCTTCAATGGCCTGGGCGCCAACGGCATCGCCGCCAACGGCATCCAGCTCAACGGCATCCAGCTCAACGGGATCCAGCTCAACGGGATCCAGCTCAACGGTATCCAGCTCAACGGTATCCAGCTCAACGGCATCCAGCTCAACGGTATCCAGCTCAACGGGATCCAGCTCAACGGCACCACCGCCGCCTCGATGCTGGTCGTGCTCGAGCGGCTCGCGGCCTGCGCGCTGTCGCCGGCCCAGTCCTTGACCGTGACCGACCTCGGCGGGGTGCCCCGCACCTACCCCGGGCTCCACGGCCTCGACCCGGCGTGGGCCACCGGCGTGCCCACGCTATCAAGATCGGGGGTGGTCGGCCAGTGCCTGACCACGAAGTACGCCGCGACCTTCGACGCGACGGCGACGACCAACAACTTCAAGAGTGTGATGCGCTACCTGATCGAGTGTGCGCTGCCGTCGACCGCGACGGTGACCATGACCGAGCAGAACGGCACGCAGTTCGCGGTCCAGGGCGCGCTCGGCCTCGCCCCCGAGTGGCAGACCGGCGCTCCGACCGTGCAGGGCCAGGAAATGGTCTCGGCCTGCCTGGCCGCGCGCACCAACGCCAGCGGCAACACCGTGCGGATCTCGCTGCGGAACAGCGCCTACGCCGGCCTGACGACGACGGCGGTCGAGCGCAAGCAGTTCGGCCATCACGAGGGCGCGTTCTGGGGCAACCTGTTCGGCGCCGCGCCGGCGATCAACGCCTGCGCGCAGGACGGCGGGGGCCCGTCAGGCCGGGTCTGTACCAGCGGCACCTGTGGCTTCGCGATCAGCGCGTGCCCGACCAGCTGTGGCGCGCGCGACGCCTCCGGCAACTACACCACCTGCGGAGGGCAGGGCAAGGTGCTCAACACGTTCCTCATGCTCGAGCCGCCGATCACCGGCGGCAAAGGCAGCACCTGCGCGAAGCGGAATGACGGACGCCTGTGGTGCTGGGGCTCGAACACTTCGGGCGAGCTCGGCGACGGGACACAGTCGCCCGGCCGCGCGACCCCGGCGCCGGTGAGCAGCGCGCTGGTAGGCGAGATCGGTCAGTTCAGCGCCAGCGACCACACGTGCAGTCGGCAGAAAGACGGACGGCTGTGGTGCTGGGGTGCCAACCAGACCGCGCAGGTCGGCGACGGTACGACCGCGCTGCGGTACGCGCCGGTCCAGGTGACCACCCTCGGCAACAGCGCCGCCAAGGTCTCCTCGACGGGGCTGCTCGGCACGTGCGCGCTCAAGATGGACGGGACCGCCTGGTGCTGGGGCTACAACCCGGTCTACGGCGTCTCGTTCACCCGGTTCGACACGGTCCCGATCCAGGTCGCGTCGCTCGGTAACCAGGTCATCGACATCCGGACGGGCGGCTACGTGATCTGCGCGCTCAAGCTCGACGGCACGCTGTGGTGCTGGGGCGACAACTACTTCGGCCAGCTCGGGGTCGGTGACACCGTCACCCGGACGGCGCCGACCCAGGTCACGGCGCTCGGCAACCAGGTCGTCGACTTCCGGCTCGACGGTGGCGCCAGCTGTGCGCTCAAGGCCGACGGCACGCTGTGGTGCTGGGGCTACAACGGCAACGGCCAGCTCGGGGTCGGTGACACCGTCAAGCGCGTCGTGCCGACCCAGGTGGCCGCGCTCGGCAACCAGGTCACGAGCATGGCGACCGGCACGTCGCACACCTGCGCGCTCACGGCCAACAAGACGGTCTGGTGCTGGGGCAGCAACACGTACGGCCAGGTCGGCGATGGCACCACGGTGCAACGCAACCTGCCGGTGGCGGTGGTGCTGCCGAGCGCGGTCAAGGCGATCACCGCGGGCGCCTACCACAACCAGGCGATGCTCGAGAATGGCGCCGCCTTCACCTGGGGCCAGAACAGCCAGGGCGCGCTCGGGACCGGGAGCGTCGCCGCGTGGGACGCGACGCCCAAGCGGATGACTGTCCTGCGCCTCCTCGGCAACGGAGTCTGTGACCTCACCGAGAGCTCGGCGTACGACGCCGGCGAAGGCTGCCCCTGAGGACGAGCTAGTACCTCGCCGCAGAGGTGGGCAGCGACACGTTCGCGCCCAGCTAGCATCGGGCGCGAAGAGGCATTTCGCGCGGAAGCCCGCAGGTCCGGGCGCCGAGCAACGGGTTGCTCCTGGTAACCGGTTCTTGGTTAGCGACCGCCGGCGATCACACGCCGCGCATCCTCGATCGCCTCGGGGTTGGCGCCGAGGGTGTGAGCCTGGTCGATCCGCTGCAGCGCGGCGTCGCGGTCGCCGGCCAGGCCGAGGGCGCGGGCCTCCTGGAGCAGTCTGAACACCGGGCTGCCGCCGAGGCGGCGGATGCTCGCGAAGTACTGCGCTGCCAAGGCGTGATCGCCGTGTTGGTGGCGTGGCGGCCGGCGAGAAACGCCAGCTGCGGTCCGCCGCCGGGTGTGAGCCGGTCGACCGCCGCGGCGAAGGCGGCGTCGTCGCGGCGTGCGACCGCCAGGGCGGCCTGGGCGTAGACCGTGCGCACCGCGTTGGGCGCGCGCGCGGTCTGGACCTCGAGCTCGCGCGTTGCCTCGGCGAGCACGCGTCGGGCCACTCGTGCACCGATCGCGCGGCCACGTCGTCATCGGTCGGGGGCGCGCTTCGGGGCGCTACCACCCCCGGCCGATGACGATGTGGGTGATCGTCTAGACGGTGCTGTCGATCGGGCCCCGAGCTTCGCGCCGTCGTTCTTGATCGGGTACCTGGACTGCCGGTTCGTGCTCCCGACGGACGGCAGGGCGCCCGAGCCGCGCACGCTGGTGGTCGCGTGCATCCGCAACACACCAAGAACAAGAACTCAGCGATGTGCCGGGTGAAGGAGGGCGGGCTTCGAGACGGCTTCGAAGCGTCGATGCACGTGTTCGAGACGGCGATCACGACGGACACAGCTCGTACGCTGGCCCTCGTAACACCGCGTGGTCAGATCAAGATCGACGTCGACTTCAAGAACGAGAACACGAGTACGGTGACGCAACGGCAACCCAACGCGCGCTCCGTGACATGCACGGGCGTCTATGGGTCCGCGGCCAACGTGAGGAGCGTCCTCAAGAAGTTTGAGGAGGAGAGCCAGAGGGCAGGAGCTGCGGAGCCGCAGGAGCAGACACAAGACGACGATCGAGACGACAACGCCGGTCGGTCCAGCTCACCTCGGGCGGCTCCGAAAGACCTGCTCCTTCGACTGCCCGTAGCGACCGAGCGGCCTGCTACCCCACCGCTACCTGTCTGGTCGAGACGATCGACCGAACACGATTGCAGTCGTGACAGCTCGGCCGCAGGTTTCGGATGAGACGGCGGAGCTCGCACCCTCCGCAGTGATCGCGCGGGCAAGTCCGCCGCCCGCGAGTGCGTTGCGGGCCGGATCGACGCTCGGTCGGTACACCATCCTGTCCGAGCTCGGTCGAGGTGGAATGGGGGTCGTCTACGCGGCGTATGATCCTCAGCTCGACCGCAAGGTCGCGGTCAAGGTCCTCAGTCAGAACTCGGACATCGGCCAGGCGCGCCTGCTTCGCGAGGCGCAGGCCATGGCCAAGGTGACGCACGCCAACGTCGTCGCGGTATTTGATGCGGGGTTGATCGACGATTGCGTGTTCGTCGCGATGGAGTTCGTCGCGGGTCAGAACCTCGCCGAGTGGCTGGATGCCGAGCGGCGACCCTGG
>JAYVLW010000352.1:0-9619 GCA_043759315.1 Myxococcales bacterium | reverse complement strand
GCATGGCAGCGCTCGTATCGCGGGCCGCTGGCAAGAGCAACCCGAATCGTAAGCCGCGCGAACTACCTGCCATGAGGTACGTTCCCGTGGTGCGCACCCTCCTCGCCTTGCTCCTCGTCGCCACCGCCTGCGGCGACAAGCCGGCGCCCGATCCGAAGCAGTTCGCCGCTCTCGACGAGGAGGCCAGGTGCGCGGCTGCGCTGCCGCGGGCGAAGAGGTGCATCGACGAGCTGGTCGCGCAGCAGATCGAGGACCTGATCGCGACAGATTCCAAGGCGGACAAGGAAGCGACCGAGGCACTGACCAAGGACCTGCGCCAGGAGAAGTCATTCTCCGACGAGGCGGAGGCGATCCACCGGACGAACTGCGCCGCGTCCTCGACCTACCCCGACTCCGTGGTCGCGTGCTGGGCGGAGACCAACTGCAAGGCGTTCTCGGCGTGCGTGGTCAAGCGAGAGCGCGCCAGCGGCGGCGGGCACCCGCGGCCACCTACTTCGCCGTCGCCCAGCTCGCCTTCGCCTTCAGGTATGCGCCCTTGAACGGCGGCGCGCCGCCCTCCGGACCGAGCACGTAGTCGACGCGTCGGTTGGCGCGCTCGTCGGTGTTATCGGCGGTCTTCACCTTCAGCACGTCCTCGCCGAAGCCCGCGAACGCGATCTGGAGCGCGAGGCCGTGCGCGCGGAAGTACGCCGCGATGGCGCGCGCGCGATCGAGCGACAGCTTCCGGTTCTTCGCGCTCGGGCCCACGGTATCGGTGTGGCCGGCGACGTAGAGCCGCATCTTGATGAACTTCTCCGAGCGCTTCACGATCTCGGCGATCTTGACGAGGCTCGCGTCGAGCTTCGGCTCCTCGGACTTGTCGATCTTCGCGCTATCGGTCGCGAACGTAACGTCCTCGTGGTCCACAGCGACCGACCACGGGATCAGCTCGACGTTGGTGACGAGCGCATCGGCGGTGGTCGCGCGGAGCTTGAGCATCATCACGCGCGTGTCCGCCGGTTGCGTCCAGGTGATCGACAGCCACGTGCCCGGCGATTCCTTCGCGTACGTCGCCGAGCCCTTCCCGATCTCCTTGCCGTCGTCGCCGATCACCACGAGCTCGGCGGCACCCGCCGGGCGTGACATCGTGAACTGCAGCACGCGCTTGTCGAGATCGAGGTGGTCGGCGTCGTAGCCGACCTTGACAGGCGCACGCACGAGCGTCTCGAACGTCAGCGCGTCGCTCCACCGCTTGCTGTCGCCGGCGACCTGCGCCGAGATCGAGCCCTTCCAGCTACTCTTGCCGGGCGCGCCGTCGCCGATGTTGAGCGTCACCGCGGCGCCCTTGGCGAGCGCCGCGTGCTTGACGACGAAGTGCTTGCCGTCGTCGCGATCGAGCGCGATCTCGACGTTTCCGACCGCCGTCGCCGCGGTCACGCGGATCTGCGGCTTCTCGCCTTGGGGCACGTCGCCCTTGAGCTGGTAGCTGACGGGTTGTGCGGTCGCCGTGCCGGCGGCGCAGAGCACGACGAGGATCGCGAGCCTCACTTCCTCTTCGCCTCCGCGAGCTCCTTCTTGATGTCGGCGCGGCACCAGTCGCCGTCGCACACGGCATTCGCGAGGTTCAGCGCCTCGATCGCCAGCTTGTTCTCTCCCTTGGCCATGAGCACCTTACCGACGTCCTCGACCAGCAAAGGATTCACCTTGCCGGCCACGTAGCACTGCTTGCGCGCCCGGATCACCGCGAGATCCTTCGCCATCGCCTTGTAGTCGCCCTCGCGCGCGAGGATCTCCGCGCGGTCGCTGAAGCTGTCGCATGCCGGCGGGGTGAGCATCGAGAACGCCTGGTCCATCAGCTCGTGCGCCTTCGGGAAGTCCCCCGCCTGGGCCGCGGCCTGCGCATCGATCCGCAATCGCACCACGCGGTCGTTCTTGATCGCGCGCATCGCCGGCACCGGGCAGGTCTTCGCGGTGATCGCCGGTTTCGCGCCCTCGTCGGGCTCGAACCGATCGCCCGGATACAGCAACCCGCTGATCGACACGCCCTGCCCCTCGAACGCCGCCACGTCGAACGCCTCGGGCAGCGAGATCCGGTACGCCGTGGTGCCATCGACGCTGAAGAACACCTTGTCGGCGACGCAGCCCTTGAGGGTCCGCTTGACCGGCTTCGATGCCTCCGCGTGCGGCGCGACGAGGGCGAGAATGCCGAGCACAGCGAGCGCGTTCAGAGCAGGCACTGGCAGTCACCACCCGACATCACGCACCCGCGCGGGCCCGCGGCCGGAAAGTAGTAGCCGGTCGCCATGCACATCTCGTTCGTGCGCGCGCTCTGGCCGTCGGTGATCACGCCGTTCGCGTTGCTGCCGATGTTGTCGTACGTGCACTCCCAGGTGAGCTTCGATCCGAACGTGTAGAACTGCGGTCCCCTCCACTCCTGCGCGCCGGGATGCTCCCAGTCCTGCGAGCGGAACACCATCTGCGAGCCATCGCGCACCTCGGTCGTGACGGCCTGCTTGTGCGCATGCGTGGTGATCGACCAGAACTGCGCGCCCGGAGTGACGTCACACGTCGCGCTGACCTTGAAGTTCGTCGCGTGGGCCGGGATCGAGATGTCGGCGTTGTAGGTCCCGAACAGATCGGTGCGCGTGAACGTCTGCAGCTCGTCGAGCGCGAAGGCGCTGAGCTCGACATGCGTGGTCAGCGGCGCTTCGGTCGCGTTCACGTAGTGCATCTGGAAGTAGCCCGCCGCGTGCGGGATCACGACCTGGGCGAGCTGCACGCCCACATCGTCGAGGGGGAAGTCCGCCTCCTGGTGCTCGGTCTGCGCGCCGTAGACCGGCAGCGGCTGTCCCGCCGCGGAGCAGTCATCGATGGTGCCATCGGGTGGCTGCGTGCCGCCGAGGCTCGAGAAGTAGATCATGTGGTGGCTGCCCGGCGTCATGTCGGACACCCACTTGTGCACGTGCAGGTTGGTCTCGTTCGGCGTGTGGAAGTAGAAGCACTTCGTCGTCTCTTCGCCAGGCGCGAGGACCACGTCGGCGCTGCGCACCGTGAACGCCGGGTCCTCGTTGCCCGAAGGCGTGCCCGAGTCGCTGGTGCATGCGGTGAACAGGATCGAGACGAGCAGGAACGAACTGCGCATACGAGAGGTCCCCCTGAAGAGTGTGCCGGGCTTGTGAGCCACAAAACGGCGACCCGAGCCTACCCCAGCTAGATCGACGGGCGGTCTCGAACGTCTCTGCGTCTGATGAAGAGCATCCAAGGCTTGCTCCTCGGGGTCACGCTCGCCGGCTGTGCCGCGACCGAAGCCGCCCCCTCCGCGGACGAACCGCCCCCGATCGACAAGCAGATCGCGGGGTTGGCCCCTGCGAAGCTCGGTCCGTCGGCGAACCTCGACAAGGCGATCTCGACCTTCTACGGGAGCCAGCAAGGCGTTCGCACCTACATCCAGACCGACAAGCCGCTGTACCAGCCGGGCGAGACGGTGTGGTTCCGGGCCGATCTACGGACCGCGAAGACCCTGGTCGGTGGACCGCCCGTCGGCGTGCAGATCCAGCTGATCTCGCCGCGCGGCGCCATCGTGGGCATGAAGCGCGTGCTCGCGCAGGGCGGCATCGCACGCAACGACTTCGCGCTCGATCCGAACATCGATGGCGGCGAGTACACGCTCGAGCTGTCGTATGGCGCGACCAGGGACACGAAGAAGTTCATCGTCAATACCTACGAAGCGCCGCGCCTGATGAAGACGCTGGAGCTGCTGCGCAAGGCGTACGGCGAAGGCGACCAGGTCTCGGCCGCGGTGGAGATCAAGCGCACCACCGGCGAGGCGTTCGCCGACAAGAAGGTCACCGCGGTCGTCACGATCGATGACGCCGAGGTCAGCCGGCTGCCGGTGACCACCGACAAGGACGGCAAGGCGACGGTGTCGTTCAAGCTCCCCGCGAAGATGGCGCGCGGCGATGGCTTGCTCACGATCCTCGCAGAGGACGGCGGCGTCACCGAGTCGATCCAGAAGCGCATCCCGATCGTGATGACCACGCTGCAGCTCTCGGTGTTCCCGGAGGGCGGCGAGCTGGTGCGCGGGGTCCCCGGTCGCGTGTACTTCATGGCGAAGACCACGATCGGAAAGCCGGCCGACATCGAGGGGAGGGTCGTCGACGATCGGGGCAGCATCGTCGGGAAGTTCAGCTCGCTCCACGACGGCATGGGCAGCTTCGAGCTGCGGCCGATGCCGGATCGCAAGTACCACGTGGAGATCACGAAGCCGGTGAACATCACCACGAAGGTCGACGTGCCGGCGGCGCGCCCCGACGGCTGCGTGCTCCGGAGCATGCCGCAGAACAAGGCGAACGATGCGCTGCGCATCTCGGCGATCTGCAGCACCAACCAGAAGCTCCAGATCGAGGCCACCCTCCGCGAGACGCGGCTCGCCGGCGGTTCGTTCGAAGCGGAGGGCGGCCGGCCGACGCTGCTCGTGCTCCCGATCCCGCGCTCGTCGCAAGGCGCGGTGCGCGTGACGCTGTTCACCGACAAGGACGTCCCCCTCGCCGAGCGGCTCGTCTACCACGGCAGCGGCGCCAACCTGAAGGTCACGCTGACGCCCGACAAGAAGTCCTACGCGCCGCGCGATCCGGTGAAGCTCAGGGTCCACACCGAGGATGCGAAGGGCAACCCGGTGAAGGCGAACGTGGCGCTGGCCGTCGTCGACGAGACGGTGCTGTCGTTCGCGGACGACAAGAGCGCGAAGATCCTCGCGCGCATGTACCTCGAGCCCGAGCTCGGCGCGACCGCGGCCGATCCGATCGAGGAGCCAAACTTCTCCGACAAGCCCGATGCGGCGGCGGCGATGGACGCGCTCCTCGCCACCCGTGGCTACCGCAAGTTCGAGTGGCGCCAGGTCCTTCCCGCGAGGAGCAAGTGATGAAGAAGAGCGTACTCGTCTCGATGCTCGCGCTGGCCGCGGGCGCATCCTCCACGGTCCTCGCGGCGCCCACCGGATCCGTCGAGGGCACGCTCGTCGATCAGCAGACCGGCAAGGTCATCGCGAACGGCAGCGTCGACGTGACCTGCGGCAAGGTCCGGAAGACCGGCCGCGCCGATGGCGCCGGTCACTTCGTCGTCAGCGGCCTGCCCGAGGGTTCGTGCACGCTCACCGCGAGCGGCAGCGAGTTCGTGGGCGTCACGCTCGGCGTGAGCGTGAGCGGGGGCAGCATCTCCACGGTGCTCGTCAGCGTGACCTCGCGCGCCTACGCCGCGCAGCTCCGCCGCGAGGAAGCGAAGGCGCGCGAGGAGCAGCGCAAGTACCTCAAGAGGTATCGGAACCGCACGTTGCGCGCCCCTCAGATGGACATGGAAGCGGACGGCGGCTGGGGCGGCGAGATGGCAGGCGCCGCGGGGGGCGTGATGGGCGGACAGCCCGGGCGTGCCCCCCGGCCGGTGCCGGCTCCGCCGCCGCGAATGGCACCGATGCCCGCTCCCCCGAGAGACGCCGTCGCGAAGGACGCGGTCGCGAAGGCCGACAAGGCACCGATGGGCGCGGCGCAGGCCGTGCGCGTCAACGGAGCGCCCGCGGCGACCACACCCGCGGCCGTCGGTGGGCGCGCGAAGCTCGAGGCCGCGAAGGTCGTCGTCCTCGACGATGCCAAGCGGCTCGCCGATCAGCAGCGCCGGATGCGCGCGAACAAGAACGCGGAGAAGGAGATCGCGAATCGGTTCGCCCGCCAGCAGGACAACGGCTGGGCGGTCGCCCGCGTGTTCCCGGTGCCGCAGTACACGAAGGGCGACGAAGGCCCGCGCACCGACTTCCGCGAGACCGTGTACTGGAACCCGACCGTCGAGACCAACGCGCGCGGCGATGCCGAGGTGACGTTCGTCGCCTCCGACGCCGTGACCTCGTTCCGCGCGACGGCCGAGGGCTTCTCGGCGGCCGGTCTCCCCGGCGGTGGTCAGGTCGCGATCCAGTCGAAGCTCCCGCTCACGATCGATGCGCACATGCCTGTCGAGGTCACCTCCGGTGACACCGTGCGGCTGCCGATCACATTGACCAACGAGACCGACGAGCCGATGGAGGCGACGCTCGCCGCCTCGTTCGGCTCCGCGTTCAAGCTCGCGAACAACCCGGCCGCGGGCACGATCAAGCTGAAGGCGAAGGACAAGCAGACGCTGCTGTTCTCGCTCGAGGTGGTCGCGACCGACGGCACCGCCGATGTCGAGCTCGATCTCAAGGCGCGCGGCCTCTCGGATCAGCTCAAGAAGAGCATCCGCGTCGTGCCGCGCGGCTTCCCGATCGAGGTCGCCGCTTCCGGCACCGCGCACAAGGGCACGGCGCAGCGCCAGGTGATCGATCTCGCCGGCGCGATGCCGGGCACGGTGCACGCGACCGTGACGATGTATCCGTCCCCGGTCGCCGCCATCGCGAGCGGCATGGACGGCATGATCCGCGAACCGGGCGGCTGCTTCGAGCAGGCGTCGTCGACGAACTACCCGAACATCATGATCCTCGGCTACCTCGGATCGACCGCGGAGGGCGCGGATCCGAAGCTGGTGACGAAGACGAAGAGTGTCCTCGACAAGGGCTACAAGCTACTCACCGGCTACGAGACGCCCGAGAAGGGCTACGAGTGGTTCGGGCAGACGCCGGGCCACGAGGCGCTCACGGCGTACGGCCTCATGGAGTTCGCCGACATGGCGAAGGTCTACGACATCGACGGCAAGATGGTGGAGCGTACGGCCGACTGGTTGATGTCGCGCCGCGATCAGCAGGGCGGCTTCCTGCGCAACGCGAGGGCGCTCGACTCGTTCGGCCGCGCGAACCCCACGACCACGAACGCGTACATCATGTGGGCGCTGTCGGAGGCGAAGCGGAGCTCGAGCCTGACGAAGGAGCTCGCGATGCAGAAGACGCTCGGCGGGGAGACCAAGGATCCCTACCTGCTGGCGCTCGCGACGAACACGAACGTCATGACGGCGCCGAAGGCCGCCGATACCGCCGCGATGGCGAAGAAGCTCGCGGGGCTGCAGGCCAAGGACGGCAGCTTCCCCGGTGCGAAGGAGACGATCACGATGTCGGGCGGCGAGTCGATGACGATCGAAGCAACCGCACTGGCGGTGCTCGCGCTCCTCAAGGCGTCCCCGAACAACGAGTACGAGGCGCAGGTCCGCTCCGGCGTGGAGTGGCTCAACAGCAAGCGTGGTGGCTACGGCGCGTGGGGGAACACCCAGGCGACCATCCTCGGCCTCAAGGCCCTCACCGCGTACAGCGAGCACGCGCGCCAGATGCAGACCGGCGGCAGCGCGACGCTCGTGATCAACGGCAAGGACGCCGGCACGATCAAGTTCGAGAAGGGGCGCCGCGACGCGCTCGTCTGGAAGGACCTCGCGCCGAAGCTCTCCGCGGGCAAGAACACGATCGAGGTCCGCCTCGATGGCGATGCCTCCCTGCCCTACACCGTCGCGGTCGACTTCCGCTCGAACCAGCCCGCGACCTCGTCGCGCGCGAAGGTCTCGGTCACGACGGAGCTGCTCAAGACGCAGGCGAAGATGGGCGAAGGCGTGACCTTGCGCGCCCACGTGGAGAACAAGACCGCGGAGGGCGTCCCGATGACGCTCGCACGGATCGGCCTCCCCGGCGGCACGGTGTTCCAGACCTGGCAGCTCAAGGAGCTCAAGGACAAGGGCCTGATCGACTTCTACGAGACCCGCCCGCGCGAGGTCATCCTCTACTGGCGTGCCCTCGCGCCGTCGGCGAAGAAGGACGTCGACATCAACCTCCTCGCGGCCGTCCCGGGCACCTACGAGGGACCCGCGAGCTCGACGTACCTGTATTACACCGCCGAGGACAAGGCCTGGGCCAAGCCCGTGGGGATCACGATCGACAGGTGATCCGGAGCTTGCGCGGGTGCGGGGCCGTGTGCGATACGGCCACCCATGACCGCCGCCCGCATGCTCGCCGTGACCGCCCTCCTCTCCGTGGGCGCGTGCGCGACGGCGCCGCGATCGGTCATCGTCCCGACGGCGACGCCGCGGTTCGAGCTGTGCAACGACCCGTCGTTCCAGTGCGGTCCGAACGCGACGCCGGCGATCGAGGACGCGATCCAGATCGACACGAACTTCGCCACGTCGCGCCGCACGCCCTCGGTCGGCTGATCAGTCCCGCGCGATGCAGGCGCCCGCTCGACACGCGGGCTTCGCCGCCGGGCAGTCGCCGCACTGGATCCCCTGCTCGGGCTCGCCGCACGCGATCGCCTGGGCTTCCGCCTTGAACCGCTGGCTATCCCGCGCGGCGATCGGCGAGGTCGCGCACGCGCAGACCGAGCACACGTCCGGGTTGACCACGGCACAGTCGATGTCGGCCTTGCACGAGAGATCGTAGCCGCGGAGATCGACGACGCGCACCGGTGCCGCGGCCCCGAGCGGCGTCTTCTCGCCGACGCATGCCCCGCTCTGGCATCGCGGCGCGATGCCGTATGTCGGAGCCACGCGGCTGCCGATCTGCGGACATCGGTCGAAGTCCTCCTTCGTGCACGGATGCGCATCGTTGTACGTGGTCGCTTGCAGCACCGCCGAGCGCACCTGCACCGTCTCGCAGTACGGGTTCGGGCAGCAGTCGCCCTTGGTCGCGCACGAGACGATGCAGTCATCGTCCGTCGCGCACGCCGGCGCGGTCACGGGATCCCGAGGCGGCGCGGTCGGCGGCTTGTTCGCTGCCTTGCAGGCGACGACGAGACCGACCACGAGCAGCCACGCCCGCATGTCAGTTACAGGTGACGGGCTTGACGACGTACGTGACGTCGCCACCGGTCAGCCCCGAGACCGTCACGCGGTACGACTCGCCGGCGACCGGCGTCCAGCCCATCGGTTTCCACGAGATCGCCGGCTGCCCAAAGCCCTGCGAGAGCACCATGCGCGTGACGGCGAGCGACATGCCATCGCTGACCCGCGTCATCGCGATCATCGCGTTCGCCGTGCCGCCCTTCGCGGAGTGGAACGTCCACGTCCACGTCGTCATCTGCACGGGGACAAAGCCCTGGTTCGGCACCGCGACGAACGGCGGGTTCGGTCCCGTGCCCGCGCTGCCGAACACCGACATGCACATGGCCTTGCCGTACATGCCGCCGCCTTCCCAGTACCCGACGCCCACGCCCGACAGCGGCGGGTTCACGATCCACCGACGGTGGCCCATCGTGGTCGCGTTGCCGTTGTCCTGCTGGAACTGATCGATCGACGCGGCGGGCCCGTTGCCCCACGCGATGTTGCTGCTCCCCGCGCCGGTGGCGGCCGAGGCCGTGTAGCACTTCACGGTGTTCGGCGGCGAGTGCGGGCTATCGGGTAGCGAGAAGTTCCACCACGACTCGAGGTTCGCGCACTGCTGCTGCTGCGAATCGAGCGCGGTGTTGAGCGCCGTTGGACCGACGCCGGCGAGCCAGCGGAACAGGTTGATCCGCTTCAATGTATCGGCGTGGCCGCCCGCGGACAGCGTACCGGAGTCGCAGTCGCCAGCGGTCGCGCGAGAGAACGGAGCCGCGTCGGTGATCACGTGATCGGTCGCCCACCGGGTGCACACCTCGGTCTGCGTGCGCTGCGCCGGATCGCCTGGATCGATCGGCACGCAGCCCGCGCCGACATCGATGGTGCCAGGCGC
>JAYVLW010000351.1:0-7408 GCA_043759315.1 Myxococcales bacterium | reverse complement strand
GCTGCGGGCCTGCTCGCGCATGCGATCGGTGAACACGCCCCAGAACCCGCGCTTGTTGGGGGCGGTCTCGGGCCGATCGATGTGCTTGACGGTGTCGATGCGGAAGCCGTCGAAGTCGGCGACCTCGATCCAGTACTCGAACACGCGGATCAGCGCTTCCTTGGCGTCGGGGTTGTCGGTGTCGAGATCCTTGAGGCCGCCCGGGAAGTCACCGGTGGTCTCCTGGTTGCGCACGAACTCCTTCGTGTAGTCCCCCTCGTGCCACCACACGTAGACGCGGCCCTTGCGGTGGTACCAGCTCGGATCGTCGAACCACGACTTGTCGGCGTCCCACTTGAACCAGTCGGGCGGGCGCGGCGGCGGCGTGCGGTTGGTCTCGGGCCAGTTCGTGAACCGAACGTCGGCGGCGCCGGAGAAGCCGAGCGAGGTCCAGCCCTGCACGCCACGCGGGTCGTAGTCCGGATCCCACTCGATGATCCGCTCGAGGTAGCCCTTGCCGTCGCTGCAGTAGGTCAGCTCGTCGGCGGAGCAGCTCGCAGGGTTGGTCATGCAGATCTGCAGGCACGAGTGCGAGTACCCGCCGCCGCTCAGCGTGTCGTCGGGCTGACCGTTGCCGTTGATGTCGTAATAGAACAGCTGGCCCATGTGGTTCGTGACCACATCGAGGATCACGAGCATGCCGCGCTGGTGCGCCTTGTCGACGAGCTCGCGCAGCTTCGTCAGGTCGCCGAAGTGAGCGTTCGGGCGCAGGAAGTCCTGCGTCCAGTAGCCGTGGTAGCTCGCGAAGCCGGCGTCCTCCTCGGTGTTCTTGACGACCGGCGAGATCCACAGCGCGGTGACGCCGAGGTCCTCGAGGTAGTCGAGGCGATCGATGACGCCCTGCCAGTCGCCGCCGTGGTAGCGGCCCGGGATCCCGGGCTCGACGTTGATGTCGTTGTTCGGATCGCCGTTGTCGAAGCGGTCGATCATGATCTGGTAGATCACCTGATCGCGCCAGTCGAGCCCTTCGTTGCTCTGGTGGGGCTCGTCGGCCGGATGAGCGAAGTCCGATGCGCCGCCACACGCGGCCACGGCGAGCCCAAGAGCGATGACGAACGCGAGTGCAGAACGCAGCATCGGGGGCATGGGCAGCACGATTCGTGCCCCAGCAGGCCATCGGGGATCAACATGTTATTGGCCGCATCGCGTCGCCAACGGGGCGCAACGTTGCGGAATGCAACGCCGCGCGCTACCACCAGTCATGGCATCGCGGCCGTTGCGGGTGGCTGGCTGGCTCGTTTTGCACGTGGTCCGGGTGCTCTGGATCAGCACGATGATCCTGACCCCGCTGTTCGGGTTCTGGCTCGCGTCGTCGCTCGCCGCCTACGAGAACGCGTCGCAGTGGCTCGCCCTGCTCGTCGGCCTGCTGCTGTTTCCGATCCTCCCGGTCGGCTGGGATCTGTTCCACCTGTGGCGGCGCAGCAAGCAACCGCCGCGGAAGCAGATCCTGACGCGCATCGATCGCCTGGTGCTCCGCACGCTGCTGATCAACGGCGTGTTCCTCGGCGTGATGATGTGGCAGGCGCCGCAGACCGCGTTCCGCGCGCTCGCGGTGCGCGGCGACTGGATCCTCGATGGCCACGACGGCCCGATCGCGAGCAAGATCCGCGGCGCGCTGCTTGGCTTCGCGGACCAGTTCGAGCAGCGCTGGCACAAGACCGAGGGCGACACCTACGGCACCAGTGACAAGCCGCCGGAAGATCTCGTCTCGCCGATCGAGATCCCGGTGAAGCCGGGCGAGCCGTACGCGGGATGGCCGACGTCGACGGCACCCGACGTTCAGGTCACCGGCATCCAGCCGAGCGACGAGGTCAGCGTCGATTCGGTCGGGAGATACTTCGCCGCCCGGATCACCGACAAGCCCCGGCTGGTCAAGGCACTACATGACTACGTTGTGCTCCGCCTCCACTACGATCATCCGACCGCCGAGCTGCGCGGCGAGGATCGCTACACCAAGCGCCCATCGCAGGAGGCCGAGGACGTGTTCCGCGCGCGCACCGGCGTGTGCGAGGGCTACGCGCGCCTGATGGTCGCGCTCGGCAAGGCCGCGGGCGTCGAGATCGCGTACGTCACCGGCTACATCCGCGACACCGAGCGCGACGTCGATCCGGCCGCGACCGACGACGTGGTCAAGGCGACGCTCGAAGGCTACGGCCACGCGTGGAACGCGGCGAAGGTCGATGGTACGTGGCAGCTCGTCGACGCGACCTGGGACGACACGAGCGACGCAACCAACGCCGTGCCCTCGACGTATCTGTTCACGCCGCCGAAGTTGTTCCGGATCGATCACCTGCCCGAGGAGACCGCGTGGCAGCTCGTCGCCGTGCCGATCACCGCCGGCGAGTTCGCGCGGCAGCCGCTGATGTCACCATCGATCGGCACCCTCGGTGTGGTCCTCGAAGCGCCCACCCGGTCGCAGATCACGGTGACCGATGGCGAGGCGAAGGTCCTGCTCGATAATCCCTATGGCGCGACCATCACGGCCTATGCGACGCGCGCCGGCAGCAAGGACAAGGAGAACCGCTGCACCGTGGCGACCACGATCGGCACGCACATCTCCGTGACCTGCGCGCTCGGCAGCGGCCAGTACGAGGTCAAGCTGTTCGGCGCACCGAAGGGCTCCACGGCGCGCAGCTACGACTACTTCGGCACGATCCTCGTCAACAGCCGCTGAGCATCGTCTTCCTAGCGCCGCTGGACGGTCGCGGCCTGGGCGGCGACCTCGGGCGGTGCGTCGAGCCAGGGATCCATCGCGGTGTCGGCGTAGAGCTGGCGGCGCAGCCAGGCCACGTCGACCCGGCGCGAGGCGGTGCGCGCGCGGTCGTTCGGCGCGGTGCCGGCCGTGCAGAACGTGCAGAACCCGCACGTGGGATCGTCGACCCAGTCCATGTGGTCGGCGTTCGCGATGGTCATCGCGAGGGCGGGGCTCGGCGCCGCGGCGTAGAACTGCTGGAAGTTCTCGGCGGTCGGCGCGCACGGCATGAAGCCGCCGGCGCCGTTCGTGGTCTCGCCGACCACGGCGATCGCGGCGGTCATGCCCGACATCTTGTCGGGGGCGACCGACGGGTTCGTAGAGTCGACGGGATCCCAGGCGACAACGGCCTTGATCCGTGGATCGAGCGAGGCGGCGAACACGCTGATCTTGCCGCCGAGCGAGTGGCCGGCGACCGCGAGCTTCGTCGCATCCACGGCGAGCGCGGTCTGCGCGAGCGCCCAGTCGAGGACCGCCGGTACATCCGCGGCGAGCTTCGCGTGATCCGCGTTGAAGCCGGTGTCGGCGTAGTCGGTGAGCACGACGACGAAGCCCCACGTCGCGAGGTGGTGCGCGTACGACGTGTACTGCGCGCGCTGCATCTGGAAGCCGGGCGAGACCACGACGAGGGCGTGCGGTCCTGGCGAGCTCGGGCTGAACACGGTCGACGGCAGCGTGCGCCCGGCGGTCTTGCCGGGGATCGAGACGGTCATGGTGGTCACCGTCGCGGCGCCATCCGTGGCCGGATCACCGGCGACGTTCGGCGCATCGCTCGCGGCACCGTCGGTGTTCCGGCCGTCGCCGCCGCCCGTGGCGTCAGCGAGGTTGCCTGATGACGTGCTTCCGCCGCACGCTGCTACGAGACACAGGGACAGCAGTTGGCTCTGGCGCATCGGATTCCTCCTCGATCAATCGCTGCAACGTGGGGAGCAAGAGCTTGCGGCGCACCAGCACGACGAGGCGCTCCGAGAGCTTGGTGGCGGCGGTGGTGAGACGGGCGACATCGCCGGGCTTCGCGCGGCGGATCACGCCTTCGCGGAACAGGCGCAGCTCGACGGCCGTGAGCGCGCGCAACGCGGCGAGGTAGTCGTTGATGATGTCGAACGGGAGCATGTCGGCCGCGATCCCGGCGCGCCGCGCGGCACCGAGCGTGGCCAGCAGGGCGAGATCGTCCCCGCGGTACCTCTGATCGTCGCTCGGGACCGCCAGGCCGGCGGCGGCGAGGATCTCGAGCTCCTGCGCGGTGGCCCCGCGGGCGAGGACCTCGTCCCGGCTGCGCGACCGCCTCCCGCCGTGACGGGCGAGGACCTTCGCGATCGCGTCGGCCGCGGTCAGGTCGTCAGGTGCCTCGAAGTCCTTGTCGATCGACTCCCGGATCACGTCGAGCGGGAGGAACTGCCGCTTCTGGAGCTCCTTGATCGCCTTGATCTTCGTCGCCAGCGACGGGTCGTACCAGGACATGGTCCGCCCGCTCTTGCGCGTCGGGGCGATCAGGCCCTCGCGCAGGTAGTGCTTGATCGTGGCGATCGGCACACCCGAACGCTTCGCAAGCTCCCCGATGCGGACCAAGTTCACGCGCTGGATAGTAGAGAGTTCTAGTTTCCAGTCAAGGTGGTGTACGAAGCATGCACACGGTGTTGTGCGATCCTTCGGCGCAGCGGCCTCCCACGTGAGCTAGAATAAGCAGGTGTCCACCATTGGGGATGCGGGCCGCCTTCCGTCGGCGTCCAGCACGAACACCAGTGTCTCTCTCGATGCGGTGATCAACGCCGCGAGGCGGCTCGACGAGCTGTCCACTGCTCGCGTCGTGTGCGAGGCCGCAGAAGCGGTCCACAAGGCGCAGAAGGGTGGCCAGCCGATCGGCACGATCTCGCCCCAGATGATCCTCGTGACGCGCGAAGGCATCGCGCTCGATCTCATGGCTCCGTCGTCGACGGCGCACATGTCGCCGGAGAAGCTGAAGGGCCAGGCGGGCGACCGCCGGTCCGACGTGTTCTCCCTCGGCGTCGTGCTGTGGGAGGCGCTGACGCACGAGAAGCTATTCGGTGGCGCGTCGGAGGACGCGATGAAGAGCGCCGTGCTCGAGCGCGAGGTCCAGCCTCCATCGGAGCTCAACGCGAACATCCCGTCCGAGCTCGACGCGATCGTCAGAAAGGCGCTCGCTCGTGATCCCGCGGAGCGGTTCCCGAGCACGAAGGTGATGGCCGCCGAGCTCTCGACCGTCCTCGACGACGCCGGCTACCCCGACGACCACTCCGAGATCGAGAAGTACCTCGCCGCGGAGTTCCCCGCGGGCGTCCCCATTCCGACCAAGCTCGCGTCGACACCTGCGGGCTCGGGTCCGGTGAAGGCGCCGACCGCCCCCGCGCGGGCGCAGCTCAATCAGACCGTGCTCGGCATGGCGCCGATCAAGGACCCGGCAGAGCTGCGCGCCCTCGCCGAGCGCGCGGCCGCCGAGCGCAAGGCCGAGGACGAAGCGAAGGCCGCCGAGAAGGCTCTCGCCGAGAAGGCCACCGCCAAGGCCACCGCCGACAAGGCCGCCGCCGACAAGGCCACCGCCGACAAGCTCGCCGCCGACAAGAAGACGGCGGAAGCGAAGGCCGCTGCCGACAAGGCCGCTGCCGACAAGGCCGCTGCCGACAAGAAGGCCGCAGAAGCCAAGGCAGCAGAAGCCAAGACCGCCGCCGACGCGAAGGCCGCTGCCGACAAGAAGGCCGCAGAAGCCAAGAACGCCGCCGACGCGAAGGCCGCCGCCGACAAGAAGGCTGCCGAAGCCAAGGCTGCCGCCGAAAAGTCCGCTGCCGATCGAGCGGCCGCGGACAAGAAGGCGGCGGACGCACGCAACGAGGCCGACAAGAAGGCCGCAGAAGCCAAGGCCGCGGTCGAGAGAGCCGCCGCCGCGAAGGCCGCCGCCGACGCGGCCAAGACCGGCGTCAAGACCGTGCAGCTCGGCTCGAACTCGCAGGCAGATCTCGCCGCCGCCGTCGAGGCCGCGAAGAGCAGCGGCGCAAAGACGATGCAGCTCGGCTCGAACTCGCAGGCCGAGCCGGCCAAGCCCGCCGAGCCAGCGAAGAGCCCGATCTCGCAAGCCGAGACCCTGGCGACGCCGTCACTCCTGACAACGATTCAAGGTGCCGCGCCTTCGGTGCTGGTCGCGCCCGCGCCGGCCGGAGCAACGCCATCGGGGATCGTCGGGCTGCCGTCGATGCCGCCGGGCGCATCGATTCCCCCCTTCGCCGAGGATGACTTCGCGACCAACTCCGGCGCGAAGGCCTATCAATCGATCGAGGATGCGGTCGCCACGAGCAACGCTGCCCCGGTCGCGGCCGCCGCCGTCGAGCCCGCGGCGGCGAAGCCGATGGTGCCATCGCCGCCGACGTTGCCCGAAGCGGCGCAGGTCGTTTCGCTGCCGCGGCCTCGCACGCCGACCGAACCTGGCGATGCGAAGCGAGATCAGCACGCGAGCTGGTTCGGTTCGACCGACTCCCACGCCGCGATCGAAGATCACTACGAGGAGGACGATCCGAAGAAGGTCCGCCGCAAGCGCCTGATCATCGCGATCGGAAGCGGCGTCGGCGCCCTGCTCCTCATCGCGATCATCGCGATGGCCGCGGGCGGCGGCAAGAAGAAGAAGGAAGAGGCCCAGCCCGCGGACAAGCCGGAGATCGCCGAAGGTCCATCGCGCACCGCGGCAAACCCCGGCGGAGATCCGGTCGCGAAGCCCACCGATCCGCCGCAGGGCTCCGCGGCGATGACCGACCCGGGCACTGGCTCCGGCTCGGCGACGATCGATCCCGAGGCGGCGAAGGCCGAACAGGCACGCCTCGAGGCCGAGGCGGCGAAGCAAGCTGCCGAGAAGGCGGAGGCAGCAAAGGCCGAGCAAGCGCGCCTCGATGCCGAAGCGGCCAAGGCCGAGCAGGCGCGGATCGAAGCGCAGAAGAAGACCGAGCTCGACGCGGCGAAGACCGACGCAGAGCGGATCGCGGCCCAGAAGAAGGCCGACGCCGAGCTCGCGAAGGCGCAGAAAGCCGAGCAGGCGAAGACCGCTGCCCAGGCTGCGAAGCAGGCCAAGATCGCCGCGCAGCAGGAGGCCGCCGAGAAGGCGGAGCTCGCAAAGGAGCGCGCGGCCGCCGCGAAGCAGGCCAAGATCGCCGCGCAGAAGGAAGCCGCCGAGAAGGCCGCCGCCGAGAAGGCAGCCCGGATCGCCGCGCAGCCGCCGAAGAAGGACCCGCCGAAGAAGGACCCCCCGAAGAAGGACCCGCCGAAGAAGGATCCTCCCAGGAAGGATCCGAAGCGGGTCGCGTCGACGGATGGAACGCCCGTCGATCCCTACGCGGCACCGAAGACCGATCCGGCGTCGGCGTACAAGGCCGGCTTCCAGCAGTACGTGCGCGGTGACACCTCCGGTGCGCTGGCCACGTTCAAGGGCGCCCAGCAGACGAGCCCTGGCTACGCGCCGACCTACCGCGGCCTCGGTCTCGTCTACGAGAAGATGGGCAACAAGACGGCGGCGAAGCTCGCCTTCAAGCGTTACCTGCAGCTGTCGCCCAACGCGAGCGATGCAGAGCAGATCAAAGATCGCGTGGAGAAACTCGGATCATGAAGCGCAGCAGCTCG
>JAYVLW010000350.1:0-8607 GCA_043759315.1 Myxococcales bacterium | reverse complement strand
GACGAGGATGACCTCGGCAACCTGCGCAAGGGCATCGAGCTGTTCGCGTTCTTCGTGGAGGTCGTGCCGCACCAGTTCCAGGCCGACGACGAGGGCTTCCTCGGCACGATCCCGCACGAGCAGCTCACCACGCCGTACGCGGACCGCAACGTCCTCGAGATCGGCAAGGGCGACTGGGTGGTCGTCAACCCGGTGCACTTCATCCCGATGCTCGAGCAGTTCGATCCGCAGAAGATGCTCGACAAGTACGACGAGTTCGTCGCCTACGTGCGCTCGAACCCCGACGCCCCGAACCGCCGCGACGACGGCCGCATGCTCGCCGAGACCGCGATCCGCGCGCTCGCCGATCTGAAGGGCACCGTCGGCGTGGCCGCGCAGAACAGCGATGCGTTGCTGTTCCGCCTCCTGCCGCCGCCGGGCTGAGCGTTCGCACCATGATGAAGTTTCTCAACGTGGACCTCGAGATCGCGGGGCCCTCCACGCTCGACCCTCTCGCCGCGGAGCTGTCGCCGCGCCTGTTCGCGCTGTACCGCGGCCGCGAGGGCCGGCTGGATCGCGCGCACTACGAGACCCGGCACCAGCACGATACCGCCGAGGCGTGTATCCGGACCATGTTGCGCGTCCTTCACCGCCTGAGCCCGAAAGCGCGACGGTGCTGGCGCGCGGCGACCGTGCGCGACTTCAGCGTCGGCGTGCAGTCGGCCGCGAAGCCATTCTCGTTCGAGGTTCCCCTGGCCGCGAAGACGCTGGCGGAGGTCGCGGCGCAGGGCGCGCGCATCGTGTTCACCGTGTACGCACCGCCCCGCCGGTAGCTACGTGCGGACGGTCGGCAGCGACGGACGACGCACCGGCGGTGGAATCTGCGCGACGGCCTCGGGATCCGCGGGCGCCGCTTCGCCGGAGGCGAGCTCGAGCTCGAAGCCCGCATCCTTGATCATCTGGTGATCGGCCGAGGGCGAGGCGCCGCCGGTGGTCAGGTAGCCCTGCGTGAAGATCGAGTTCGCGGGGTAGAGCGCCATCGCCTGCAGCGCGCGCAGCGTGATCTCGCGACCGCCGGCGACCCGGAGATCCGTACGCGGATGCACGAAGCGGAACATACACAGGGCGCGGAGCGCGTAGCCGGGCTCGACCAGCGGGGAGCCGGCGAGCGGCGTTCCCGGTCGCGCGTCGAGGAAGTTCACTGGCACCGAATCGACATCGAGATCGCGCAGCGCGAACGCCAGATCGAGCAGATCGTCCTCGGACTCGCCGAGGCCGACGATGCCGCCGCAGCACGTATCCATGCCCGCGGCCTTCGCGTGCTGCACGGTCTCGACGCGATCGGCCCACGTGTGCGTCGACACGATCGCGTTGTAGTGGCGCTCGCTGGTCTCGAGGTTGTGGTTGAAGCGATCGACGCCCGAAGCCGCGAGGCGCTGCGCCTTCGCCGCGGTGAGAAGCCCGAGCGAGGCGCACAGCTCGATGTCGATCTCGGCCTTGATGCGCTCGGCGGCCGCGCAGATCGTATCGAGGTCGCGCTGCGACGGACCGCGGGTGGCGGTGACCATGCAGTAGCGCTTCGCCCGCGCGGCGTGGGCACGGCGGGCGCCTTCGACGAGATCGTCGACCGACTTCATCGGCGCCTCACCGCTGGGCGACGCGTACTTCGACGACTGCGAGCAGAACCCGCAGTCTTCCGGGCATGCGCCGACCTTCGCGTTGTCGAGGACGTGGAGCGAGACCCGGCGGGCCCAGTGTGCGCGCCGCACGGTGAACGCGGCGTCGAGCAACGCGAGCAGCTCGTCGGCCGGAGCGTGGAGCACGCTGCGCGCTTCGTCGCGCGTGATCGGCGTTCCGGCGAGGGCCTTCGTGGCGAGCGCGGACCAAGTCGTGGACATCGCGCCGGACCCTATCGCCGATGCCGTGGCCGCGCTACCTCGGCGCGAGCTTCATCATCTGGTTGATCGTGCGCCCGCTCGGATCGCCCTTGCGGCGGTCCGCGACGACGACGAGCACCGAGCCCGCGGCCTGCGACGCACCGGTCGCCTCGCCGACCCAGCCGAGGCCCGCGTCCTCCGCGGCCTTCGCCTCGGCCTTCGACGGGAACACGCACAGCAGGACGTCGAGCGCGCCCACCGTTCCGCTCTGGCAGTCCTTGCCGACGGTGACGGTCGCCGGCGTGAGTGGGGACGGCGTCAAGCCGCCCTTCTGCCACGCGTCGAGCACCGCATCGCGCTGGCTCGAGGCTGCGCCCGGGGTGTTGCTGCCCGTCGACGCGGCGCCGTCGCTCTTGCCGCACGCGGCGAGCGCGATGATCAGGAGCGCGGCACGCATCACCAGCCCCTCCGCTTGCCCTTTCCGCCCTTCCACTTGCCGCCCTTGACCTTGACCCCGCCGCTCACGCCGAACCCGATGCCGACATCGACACGCACGCTCGGGGGCGGCGGCACGATCACCCGGATGTCCACGCCGGCGCGCACGCGCGGACCGCGCACGCGCACGTCCGGTGCATCGACCACGACGGCCGCGGGCACGACCACGACCGGCGCACCGAACCGGAGCCCGACCCACGCGGTCGGCGGCTCGACCTCGACCACCGGCCGCGTGTAGACGATCGGCTCGTAGATCGCGTTGACCTTGACCATCGCCGGGCGCGCCTCGACGTACACCGGGCCCGGCTCACCGACGTAGAAGTAGGCGTCGCCGACGACCTGGAACTCCGGACCCTCGGGCGCCGCGAACGAGTGGTAGTGCGGGCCGTCGAGGTAGCAGAACTCGACGTCGGACTCGTCATCGCCGACCACCATGTCGACGTGGATCGGATGGTGGCCCTTGAAGGCGTGCTTCGGGCCGTCGTAGCCGTAGGCCACCGGATCGCCCACGAAGTAGTTCGCGCCGCGGTGATCGCGGTACTCGAGCTTGTTGCCCGTGTACATGTGAACGTGCGGGCTCTCGATGTAACAGATGCCACCGCCCTCGGACCTCGGGACCGGATGGATCCCGACGTACCGGACCTGCTTGGTCTTCCCGGCATCGGCAGGAAGCGAGACCGCTGCTGTCGCGACGAGGACTGCTAGAAGGATGGTTCGCATCCGGCGATTGTGATCCGGAGGCCGAAACCGATCCACCCCACATGGAGGGCGGTGAGGTGTCCTGGAGTGCCCTGTCGGGTCTCAGTGCGGATCGACGTTCGCGGAGACCCGAAAGATTCTCACGATCTCGTCCAGCTCGGCCGTGAGCGTTCCCCGCAGGGTCATGGGGCCCTCGGTCGCGACGTCGAGCGGGACCTCGACCACGACGGCCGCTCCCGCGGCCAGGTCGCGCGAGAGCGAAACCTCACCGCGCGACACTTGCTGCCCCTGCGACGCGAAGGTGTACTCGAGCTTGGTCAGCCGCATCGGACGGCTCGCCGGGTTCGTCACCTGGAGGAACACGACCTCGCGCCGGGACGTGTCGCTGACTCCGAGCACGGTGAGCTGGGGCGACTTGCCGGCGTGGCAGGCAGCGACGGAGAGCGCGAGCGTGAGGACCAGCAGGAACCGAGACATGAGCCAGCCAGAAGCGTGTGCTGCTTTCGTGCCAGCGGGCAAGTTCTCGCAACCTGGTCGGAAGCTGTCGGGATCCGAGACAGCTGGTTCACAACCCGAGGCGTTGATGTCGCGACAGGCTCACGTGTAGCCTGACTTCGTGAAGATCGAGAAGGGACGCCGAGTCACGCTCAAGGTCGACCTAGCCGTTTCGGGAGGTCAGCAACTCGAGAAGAGCCAGGTCGAGTTCATCCAGGGCTCGGGCGCCATGCTGACGGGTCTCGAGAAGGTCCTCGAGGGCCTGCAGAAGGGTGACAAGCGCGACGGTGTGATCAAGGCCAAGGACGCCTTCGGGAACCCCGCGATGCACCCGCTGAAGAAGATGAAGACCTCGGAGTTCCCGAAGGACCTCAAGCTCGATCCGGGCGCGCAGCTCGTCGCCAAGGGCATCAACGACCTCAACGTGATCCTCCGCATCGAGAAGGTCACCGGCGACGATGTCGACGTGCGCCTCGTCCACCCGCTCGCCGACAAGGACATCAAGTACGCGGTCGAAGTGGTGAACGTCACGGATCCGCGCCCGCCGCCGATGCCGGTCGCCGCCATGGAGCTCGAAGAAGACAAGTGATGCACGCGCGCCGGCTCTACGCGCACCGTGGGGCTTCGGCGGAGCGGCCGGAGAACACGTTTCCGGCGTTCGAGCGCGCGGTCGAGATCGGCGTCGACGTCCTCGAGATGGACGTCCACATGACCCGCGACGATCACCTGATCATCTCGCACGATCCCGACGGGCGCCGGATGGCGGCCACGCCGAGCGCGTGGGCGGACCTCGATCTCGTGGATGCCCAGCGCCTCGACGTCGGCTGGGGCTTCCTCGCCCCGGACGGCACGCGGCCGTTCGCCGGCCAGGGCATCGGCGTGCCACGATTTGCCGACGTGCTCGATGCGTTTCCGCGCGTGCGGATCAACGTCGACCTCAAGGGCTCGCGCGCGGTGGCGGCGATGCTCGCGCTGGTCGAGGAGAAGCAGGCCACCGAGCGCGTGACGATCGCGAGCTTCCAGACCGGCACCGCGGTCGAGGTGCGTCGCAAGGGCTACCAGGGCGAGACCGTGCTCTCGCAGGTCGAGGTGATCGCACTCCTCGGCCTCCCTTCGGTGCTGTGGCGCGCGCTGCCGTACACCGGTGGGGCTGCGCAGGTACCGGTGGCCCAGGGCGCGATCCGGTTCGACCGACCCACGTTCCTCGCGAAGTGCCACAGCCTCGGGTTGCGCGTGGACTACTGGGTGGTCGATGACCCGGTGGAGGCGAAGCGGCTGCTCGATCTCGGAGCTGATGGCATCATGACCAACGATCCGGCCGCGATCCGCCCGCTGTTCGTAAGCTAGATGCGCGGCGCGCGTTCCATGCCCATGCGCGCGCTGGCCCTCGTCCTGTTCGGCGCCTGCGTGGTCACGCGACCGCCGGATCTGGACGAGCGTCCGCGCTGGAGGCTCCTTGCACCGGCGAGCTACGGGGCGGACTGCGCGCAAGCCGATGCGTTCATCCGCAAGTCGGGCAAGACCGGCATCGGCCTGTCGCTGCGCGTGCGCAGCAGCGGCGACTGCATGTTCACCATCGTCGGCTCGCGGATCGTGTTCGGCCGCCGCGTGGTCGCGGCAGGGGCCGTGGGGCCGATCGCGCTGCCCGGGCGCTCGCAGCTCTACGCGTGGCTGCCGATCAAGTTCGACAACAACGACGCCTGGAACGCCGACACCAACGACGCGACCATCGAGCTCGAGGTCGCCGTGGCCGCACAGCCCACCGCGACGTGGAAGATCGCGGTGCACCAGCGATGATGCGCGCGCTGATCCTCATCGCGGCGCTCGGCGGGTGCACGCAGTACGCGCATCGCTCGACCCACAACGCCCCGGCGATCGCGAACCTCGACGAGCCGCCGCCGCACGAGACGGGCGATCCCGCCGCGTTCACCCTGGGCGAGCAGCCGGAGACCGAGACGATCGCGGTGTTCGTGATGCCGAACATCTTGCTCGGCGTGGGGCGGTTCGATAGCGGGCAGATCGCGACCGAGACCGGTGTGTCCCTGCGCCTCGAGCGTGTCGTCGCCGATCGCGCGTACCTCGCGCCGACGACGTTCGCGCTGACCTTCGGCACCGCCTTCGCGCAGATCACGGACACGCGGCCGACGATCTTCGGGGCGACCTTCGCGGAGCTCAACTTCCGCTTCTTCCTCAAGGTGATCCCGACCGACGTCGGCCTTGGCGTCGCCGTGTATCCGGGTGCGAGCTCGCCTGCCACCGGAGAGAAGCTCTCGCCCGCGATCGGCGGGCAGCTCAGCCTTCGCATCCCGCTGGCGCAGGTGCGCGCTCGTTACATGGCGGATACCGGCTTCGAGATCATGGCCGGATACGAGCTGCCGATCCCGTTCTTCTTCCGCCGCTCGCGCTGATCCGTCAGTTGACGCCGCGGCCGACGAACAGATCGCGCGGGTTGATCCCGAGTGCGTTCATCGCCGTCTCCCAGATCTGATCGGGCGGCGTCTCGAACACCAGCCCCGGCGTGGCATCCGTGTGCAGCCACGCGCCGCGCGACATCTCCTGCGCGAGCTGACCTGGCCCCCAGCCGGAGTAGCCGAGCAGGAGGCGGATGTTGCGCGGGGGTTGATTCGCGATCGCGCGCAGCCGATCCGGCGAGGTCGAGAGCGAGATGCTCGACGTGATCGCGATCGTGCCCTGCCCCGGCTGGGCGACCCCGATCGGCTCGTGCAGGACCCAGCCGGTGCTCGGGCTGACCGGCCCGCCGGCCCACACCACGGCGGTGTCCTCGCCGCGCCACGCCATCTCGAGGCTGTCGAGGAGCTCGGTCGCGAGGATCGGGCTCGGGTGGTTGATCACCAGGCCGAACGAGCCGTCATCACTGTGCTCGATCATGAGCACCACGGCGCGCGAGAAGTTCGGATCGGCAAGCTGAGGCATTGCCAGCAACAAGCCTGGCGCCAGATTCGCCGACTCCATCACGTCTCTGGAGTGTTGCGCAAAAACCGCAGCCAGGCCCCAGAATTCGGTGGTGATTCGACCTGTGGGGCCAGGTCGCACCCGATCGGGATCAGGAGAGCTGCAGCTCGGGGTCGGTGGCACCGTCCTGCTGGCGCACCTGCTCGTTCGTCTTCTCGTCCTCGGCCAGCCCGACCTGCTTCGCGACCTTCTTGAACAGCGCGGCTCCTAGGCTGAGCGCGAACCCGGTGATGACGGCCTTTGCAAAGAATTGCATACCCGAGCGTAGCATCGCGTCTATCGATCGACGATCGGGACCAGCTCCTCGGCGTAGAGGTCGCTCCACAGCGCCCTCGCGGCGGTGCGGAGCTGCTCGCCCGCGAGCTTCGTCATCGGTGCGGCGAGCGTGGTGAGGCGCTCGCGATCGATGCGGCGGTCGTGGATCACCGGGCCCGGGCTCGCGATCCCGAGGTGACGCGCCAGGCCCTCGAGGATGATCACACCGGCGTACGCCTCGGAGCCACCGACCTGGTTGTCGTCGAACGCGAACCTCGCCACGTTCCACAGCGACAGGTGGGCTGTGGTCGGATCGTTCGCGAGCTGGCTGACGTACGCGGAGAGCTCGGCCCGCGCGCTCTCGACGCGGCGCCGAGGTTCGCCGTCGTCATCGAGCTCGTCCCCGACGAGATCCTCGAGCACCGGCGGATAGCGAAGCGGTTGCTGGCGATCGTCGTCGAGGCCGTGCTGTGCCTCGTGGCGACGGACCGTGAGCGTCAACAGCTGATGCACGCGCGAGGCGATGCGCGGAGCCTCGAGCTGCGCGAGCTGCTCCTCGATCTCCTCGACGTGGCGACGCTGCGCCCCGGGCACCTCGGCCGAGAGTTGCTCGATCAGGTGTTCGGGGAGGAACAGCCCATCGGTGCGCGCCATGACCCAGCCCTTGCGGTCGAGGATCTCGCGCCACTCGGCGATGATCGTCGCCCGGTCCGCGAGCAGCGCCGCGATCTTCTGGGCAGCGGCAGCATCGGGGCCGAGGCTCGCGAGCACCTCGCCACGCACGGCCTCCCCGGCCGCCAGCGCCAGCGCCTTGCCCTCGCCTCCCTGGTAGTCGTCGTCGGCGAGCTCCCACGGAGCGCCCGGCGCGAGCACCGGCAAGAGGTGACTCGCGACGTGGTTCTCGATCTGATCGAGCAGCAGCACGGGGTCACCGAGATCCTGCGACTGCATGCCGAGCAAGGCGTGCGAGATGTTCAGGTGATCGATGCGGCGCAGGCTGAGCACGCGGCGCGGCTGCCCGCCGGCCTTCACGAACACGACCTCTTCGACGCGATAGGTGTAGACCAGCGCGTGCGCCGCGTCGCCCTGGGTGTACGCGTCGCCTTCGAGGTAGTAGCCAACGCCCGCTGCGGCGAGCTGATCGCTGACGGCGCGGACCTTGTTGCGGAACTCGTGGACGATGTCCTTGAACTCCCTGCTCGATGCGGGCACGGAGACCCACTTGTCGAGCATCCCGAGCATGTCGGCCCACGCCTTGACGAGCGCGGGGCCGTGCGCCTGGAGCTCCGGCGCGGAGATCAGCGCGATGTTGTGCGCCTTGCGATCCCGATCCATGCCGCCACTCTGGCGATCGCGATCGGACTCGATCACGAGCGTGGTGAGCTGCTCGACGAACACCTTCGCGAGCGCTGGATCCTCGAGAGGCGTACCTCCCTCCTTGAACGCACCGGCAGCGGGAGGGGGCAGCTCGCGGGCAAACGCGCGCTTCGCGGGCCCCGGCAGGTTCAGCACGTACAGCCACACGGTCACCGAGACCGCGCTGACCACCAGCGCCAGCGCGAACGTCGCGACCGGCGCGCCACCCGCGCGCACCTTCGGCAGCGCCGCGTACGCCGCGGCGATGCGCTCGCGATCGGTGACGTCGTCGGGCATCGCCTTCGCCACATCGAGCGCCGCGACGCGCTGGACGTGGCGCGCTGCCTCCGGATCCACCGCACCGCCGAGCTCGTTGGTGGCGAGCGCCGCATCGATCAATGCGCGCTCGAGTCGCTTCTTCGCGGACCGCCGCAGCACCCAGTCCACCTTGCGCAGCGAGGCACGGGCGGCATCGTCA
>JAYVLW010000349.1:0-25013 GCA_043759315.1 Myxococcales bacterium | reverse complement strand
GGTTCGGTCGACGAGGACGTGGACGCCGACGGCGACGGCGTCACCACCTGCGGTGGGGACTGCTGCGACTCCACCGAGTGCACCGATCCGAAGCTCGTCAACCCGGGCGCGTTCGATGCACCCGGCAACCAGCTCGATGACGACTGCAACGGCATCGTCGATGATGCGGTGACCATGTGCGATCAGAACCTCGCCTCCGGCACGCTCAACGCGAACGACTACGCGAAGGCGATCGATCTGTGCCAGACGGCGACCGCCGCCGACAAGAAGTGGGGCGTGATCAGCGCGGCCCTGACGCTGGCCGACGGCACCGGCGTCCCGGCGACCATCGCGCAGTCGGTCCGCGATCACTTCGGCACGGGGGTGATGCCGAAGGGCGGCACGAAGATGGCGCTGCTCTCCACGGGCGCCGCCGCCGGCAAGGGCGACACGAACCCCGCGTACCAGGACTTCCAGGCCACGCCGTCGCTCAACGGCAACAACAAGCAGTCCGCGTTCCCCCAGGACTTCCTCACCGCGAACGGCGGCAACTTGCCGAACGTGGCGGGCTGCCCGGCGCCGATGGGCAACACCGCGATGGATCCGGTGATGCTCACCCTCGAGGTCCGCGTCCCGACCAACGCGAGGTCGTTCAAGCTCGCCGTCAACTTCTTCAGCTCAGAGTTCCCGGAGTACACGTGCTCGGCGTTCAACGACTTCTTCGTCGTGCTGCTCGACTCCGCGTATGCCGGCACACCGGCGAACCCGACCGACAAGAACCTCGCGTTCTATCAGCCGTCGGGCTCGATGATGAAGTACCCGGTCGGCGTCAACCTCGCGTCCGGTAACACCGGACTGTTCACGCAGTGCGTGAACGGCACCACCGGGTGCCGCGGCACGGCGGGGTCGATCACCACCTGCACGGGCACGTCGCAGCTCACGATGACCGGCCTCGACACGGCGAGCGCGGGCCAGTGTGATGCCAACGCGCTGCAGGGCGGCGGCACCGGCTGGCTCGAGACCAGCGGCAACGTGAACCCCGGCGAGATCATGAAGCTCCGGATCGCGATCTGGGACACCAGTGATCACGTGCTTGACTCGCTCGCCATCGTCGATGGGTTCCAGTGGTCCGTCGATTCGGCGCAGCCCGGCACGGTCATCTTCCGCCAGAGGTAGCCCGGTCGATTGCGCTTGCGATCTTGCGCCCCGCGGCGGATGTTCCGCGCGCTATGTCGCTACGCGCCCTCATTTTTGTAGCCGGTGGTGCTGTCCTCCCCTTCGCCGCAGCGTGCGGCGGAACGAGCGAGCGCAGCTGCGAGGGCGTGGTCACGGACACGAAGACCGACGTGCTCAACTGCGGTGCCTGCGGCAACGCGTGCGCGGAGCAGTTCAAGTGCATCCGCGGCCGCTGCCTGTCCGGCGACTGCGAGCCCGGTGAGGTCGAGGATTGCTACAACGGTGCCGAAGGGACCCAGGACATCGGCCCGTGCGTCGGCGGCACGCGCACCTGCGGACCGACCGGGCAGTGGACGGCATGCGAGGGCGAGGTCATCCCCGTCGGCGAGAACGGCCCGGCCTGCCGCGATGGGATCGACAACAACTGCAACGGCGTCGTCGACGAGGACGTCGACAACGACATGGACGGCTACACCACGTGCGGCGGCGACTGCTGCGATTCCACCGAGTGCAGCAAGCCCGGCAACGTCAACCCGGGTGCGTTCGACGCCGCCGGCAACGCCTTCGATGACGACTGCAACGGTGTCGTCGACGACACGATCCTCCTGTGCGACCAGGGCATCGCGAGCAACACGCAGAACGGCCTCGACTACGCACGCGCGATCGACATCTGCCAGACCGCGACGATGGCCGACAAGAAGTGGGGCGTGATCTCCGGCTCGATCACCCTCTCTGATGGCACCGGCGTCCCGGACGTCGAATCACACTCCGTTCGGCCCAAGTTCGGCGCCGGTCTCCTCCCCCAGGGCGGCGTCAACCTCGCGATCATCTCGAGCGGCGGCGCCGCGGCGAAGACGGACCTCAACCCGGGCTTCCACGACTGGGTCAGCTACACGCACACGGGCACGGCGAGCTCGCCGTTCCCGGCGGACTTCTACGCGGCCAACGGCAACTCGCTGCCCAACGCGCCGGGCTGCCCCGATCCGATCGGCGCCGTGGCCAACGATCCGGTCATGCTGACCTTCCGCATCCGTGTCCCGACCAACGCACACTCGTTCAAGCTGTCCTCGAACTTCTATTCGGCCGAGTTCCCCGAGTGGACGTGCAGCTCGTACAACGACTTCTTCGTCATCCTCCTCGACTCGACCTACAACGGCATGCCTGCGAACCCGACCGACAAGAACCTCGCGTTCTATCAGCCGATGGGCATGACGACCAAGGTTCCCGTCGGCGTGAACCTCGGCCACGGCAACACCGGCCTGTTCACCCAGTGCGTCAACGGCACGACCGGCTGCTCGGGCATGCCGGGCACCATCTCGACCTGCGCGTCGGTCTCGCAGCTCGCCGGGACAGGCTTCGATGACATCCCGGCGTTTGGCGCCGAGTGCGATCCTGGGCAGCCCGTCGGCGGCGCGACCGGCTGGCTCGTGACCTCCGGCAACGTCACGCCGGGCGAGATCATCACGCTCCGTATCGCCGTCTGGGATACCTCGGACCACGCGTTCGATTCGCTCGCGGTTGTCGATGGCTTCCAGTGGAGCGTCGACGGGACCAACCCGGGTACCGTGATCTTCAAGGACAAGCCGGACCTCGGCGCCGTGCCGCCGACCGCGCAGATCACGACCGAGCGGCTCTGAGCGCTACGGCTGCGTCACGGTCGCCTTCTGGAGCGCGACCTGCGTCTGCGCCAGGATGCGGCCGTTCATCGTCGAGCTGGTCTGCAGGGTGACGTCGGTCTTGCACAGCAGGACTCCTTCGAAGTGCGAGGTGCCCGCGAACGCGACCTTGCCGGCCACCTGCCAGAACACGTTCTTGGCCTGCGCGCCGCCGCTGAGGATCACCTGCTTGCCGACCGCCATCGTCAGATCGCCGGTGGTCTGGAAGATCCACACGTCGTTCGCGCCGCCCGCGAGCGTCACGTTCTGCGGGATCGTGACCGTGCTCGTCCACTTGTAGAGGCCCGGGACGAGCGTGCGCCCGCCGATGTTGCCGGTGCCGAGTTCGAGAAAGTTCGGGTTCGGTCGGCTCGCCGCATCCGTGTACGCACCTTCCATGTTGCTGACGGCGACGGTCAGGAGTGTCGGCGTCGGCGCGGTGTAGCTCGCCGCGAACACGCGGCCGGTTACCTGGGTCGCCGTCGAGAACGTCGTCGTCGCGTCGAGCACGAGATCGAACCCGGTGATGAACGTGGCGGCCGCGGGGCTGACGGCGATGTCGCCGGTGATCGCCGAGGCCGGCACCGTCGAGATCGCGGTCTTCGCGAGGATCACGTAGTTGCCCGCGGTGCCGAGCAGCACCGGCGCCGGGCCGAGCGCGGCGGAGCTACCTGTCGTGAACGTCCAGGTCACCGGGGACGCGAGCGCATTGCCCTGCAGATCCGTGACGCCGGTCGACAGCGTCGCGGTGAACAGGGTGCTGGGCGCGAGCGCAGCCGTCGGCATGAATCGCGCGATCGTCCCGGCCGTCGAGAGGCTGCCGGCGATCGCGTTGGCGCCCTGACGGACGGTGAACGACGCGCTCGTGATCGACAGCGGATCGATCGCCTCGTCGAACGTCGCGGTCACGCTCGTGTTGATCGGGACCGCCGTCGCACCCGCGGTGGGATGCGTCGAGTTGACCTGCGGCGGTGTCGTGTCGAGCGTCGCGCCGGTGGTGAAGGTCCACGGGTAGCTCGCGGTCATCGCGGTGCCTTCACTCGACTTGGCGGCGGCGGTGATCGTGGCGGTGTACGTCGTTGCCGCCGTCAGGTTCGCGCTCGGTGCGAACGTCGCAGTCCGGCCGCCGACGGCGTTGGACACCGTTCCCGTCACCGCGCTGCCGCCGGTCGCGAGGGTGAACGTGACGTTCGTCAGCGGTGTCATCGCGAGATCGAAGTTGGCGGACAGCCGCGCGTTGAGCGGAACGTTGAGCGCCGTATCGAACGGCGACGTCGACGTCACGCGCGGCGCCTCGAGCGTGGTCGAGCCGTCCGTGCCGAGCGCGCTATCGCCACCTCGCGCATCCGTGGTGCCGGCGAGGTTGTCGCCGCATGCGGCAGCGCCGAACACGAGGACGAGGGACGCAGCGCGCAGAGCTAGTTGGTTCGATCGAGTCATGAGGTCCTTGGTTACGGACTCGATACGAGTCCGGATGAGCTACTGTAAGTGGCCAGGATTTCTGGTCAATGTGGCCAGATCGCTCGCACACACGCAGCCGAGCCCGCTCACCGAGCGTTCCAGTCAAAGCGTGACTTCCGTCCGCGCGGCGCGTTGGCACGGCCACGGGGGCGCGGTACGAACGCCGCATGTCCGAGGAACGTTTCGACGCTGTCGTGATCGGAGCTGGCCCGGGTGGGTATCCCGCCGCGATCCGACTCGGTCAGTTGAAGGTCAAGACCGCCATCATCGAGCGGGAGTACATGGGTGGCGTGTGCCTGAACGTCGGATGCATCCCGTCGAAGGCGGTGATCCATGCCGCGAAGACGTTCGAGAAGCTCGGCCACACCGAGGACATCGGCATCATGATCCAGGGCAAGCCCACGCTGGACATGGCGAAGCTACAGCAGTGGAAGAGCGGCGTGGTCACCAAGCTGACCAGCGGCGTGCGCACCCTGCTCAAAGGCAACGGCGTCACGATCATCGATGGCAGCGCCACGCTTGGCAAGCCGGGCCCAGATGGCCACCGGATCATGGTGAAGACGAAGACCGGTGAAGAGACGATCATCGCGAAGAACGTCATCCTCGCCACGGGGAGCCGGCCGATCGAGATCCCCGGCTTCAAGATCGATCAGAAGCGGATCATCGACTCGACCGGTGCGCTCGCCCTCGGCGCGGTGCCCGCCCGCATGGTCGTGATCGGCGGCGGCTACATCGGGCTCGAGCTCGGCATGGTGTACGCGAAGTTCGGCACCAAGGTGACGGTGGTCGAGGCGATGCCGCGGCTGCTCGGTACGATGGACAAGGACTGCGTCGCGGTCGTCGAGCGCAAGCTGAAGAAGCTCGGCGTCGAGGTGATGCTGAACACGAAGGCGAAGAGCTGGGAGGAGGGTGCAGCGCGTGATGGAGGTGACCGTGCCGTCCTCACCGTCGAGCTCGAGGGTGGCAAGACCGCCACCATCGACACCGACGTGATCCTGATGTCGATCGGGCGCCGCCCGAACAGCGAGAACCTCGGCCTCGACGCGGCGGGCGTCGCGCTCGACAAGCGCGGGTTCGTGATCTCGGACGATCACCTGCGCACGAACGTCGGTGGCATCTACGCGATCGGCGACTTGATCGGCGGCATGATGCTCGCCCACAAGGCGACGAAGGAAGGCGAGGTCGTCGCCGAGATCATCGCGGGCCACAAGGCCGCGTTCGACGTGCGCACGATCCCCGCCGTGGTGTTCACCGATCCCGAGATCGCCGCGACCGGCCTCACCGAGGACGAGGCGAAGGCGAAGGGCCATGACAAGCTGAAGGTCGGCAAGTTCCCGTTCGCCGCGCTCGGTCGCGCGCTCTCGGTCAACGACACCGACGGGTTCGTCAAGGTGATCGCGGACGGCGTCACCGGCGAGCTGCTCGGCGTTCACATCGTCGGCAACGGCGCGAGCGATCTGATCGCCGAGGCCACGCTCGCGATCGAGATGGGCGCGGTCGCCGACGACCTGCGGCTCACGATCCACGCGCACCCGACGCTGTCGGAGGCGATCATGGAAGCCGCGGCCGTGGCGCTCGGCGAAGCGATCCACGTCATCAATCGCTGAGCGAAGCTCGTCGCCGACCTCGCGACGTGGTAACGGCTAGCCATGGCCGCTTCCTGGTCCGTCGTCGATCTCGGGACCGCGAGCTACCGCGACACCTGGGCGCGCCAGCTGGAGCTCGTCGTAGAGCGCCAGCGCGAGACGGTCCCGGATACGCTGCTCCTCGTCGAGCACGACCACGTGTTCACGCTCGGGCGGCGGCGCGAGGCCGAGGGCAACGTGCTCGATGCGGGCGACGTCGAGGTGATCGGCATCGAGCGCGGCGGCGACGTGACCTATCACGGCCCCGGTCAGCTCGTGGCCTATCCGATCGTGCTCCTCCGCGAAGGCGCGGAGCGCGACCTGCACAGGTACCTGCGCAACCTCGAAGAGGCGGTGATCCGGACCTGTGGGCGGTTCGGGCTCGCCACCGATCGCGAGCCCGGCAAGACCGGCGTGTGGACCACTACCGAGCTCGGGCGCAAGAAGCTGTGCTCCATGGGCATCGCCTGTCGCAAGTGGGTCACGTTCCACGGCCTCGCGCTCAACGTCACCACGGACCTCGCGTACTTCCGTCGGATCAACCCGTGCGGGTTCGAGTCATCCGTGATGACCTCGCTCGCCGCCCACGTAGGTGCTGTCGAGATGCCCGCGGTCAAGCGCGCGCTCGCGGAGGAGCTCGGAGCCACGCTCGATCGAGCAGCAAGCTGCGCTTAACGCACGCGCTGGAAGCGCTGCGTGACCCGGTCGTCGTAGGGGCGAAGGCGCGTCGCCGCGAGTCCCCAGAAGGCCTCGCGGAGGGCTCGAAAACAGCAAAATGCGCGATGCTGCATCCCGGTCGACGTGGCGCTGAATCGGGCTGGATGGCATCGATCGGCCAGCGCCGCGAAGGCCTCGCAGACCTCATCGATCGTGGCGTCGACTCTCACATCGAAGCACGCGTGTGGTCGGCGCGCGAGTCGCTCCTCGACCTCGGCCAGGATCTGGTAGCCCGCATGGTCGTCGAGCACGAGCTGGCGAGAAGCTGCTGCGATCATGATCCATGGGTCGACCGTGCGAGGATCTCGGATAGGCGCTTCAGCGTCTCCCGAGCTGCTCGAGCACGATGGCCACGAACGCCCGAAGGTCGAAGGGCTTGGTGACGTACGCGTTGGCACCGGCCGCCAGGCCCTGGCGCTGGTATCGCTCGTCGGCGCGGGCGCTGACGATGATGATCGGCATCCGGGACCGCTCCCGGATCCGCAGGCACAGGGTGATGCCGTCCATGCCCGGCAGCATCAGGTCGAGAAGCAGGAGATCAGGCCGGAACCCCGCGAGCTCGTCGAGGGCGAGCTCGCCACTGGCGACGACGCGGAGGTCGATGCCATAGGGCTCCAGGAGGTCGACCACCAGCTCGGCGACGTCCGCCTCGTCCTCCACGTAGAGCACCCGGAACTTCGGATCACCGATCTGCCTATGCCGACCCATCGTCCACCACGTCCCTGTGGATCGACCGCGTGGACGGCGGCGCGAGGTAACGGTCGGTCATCCTCCGGGCGTCAGGACCCCAGCGTACGGACGAGCGCCGCGGAGAGGCCGTGCGAGGTGAACGGCTTCTCGAGGAACTGGTCGTTGGCGGTCAACGCGGCCGTGCGGAGCGCTGCGTGCTGGGTGTAGCCGGACATGAACAGCACCTTGACGCTGGGCCGGCTGGCGAGGACCTTCGCGGCGAGTGCACGCCCGTCGATGCCCGGCATGACCAGGTCGGTGAGGAGCAAGTCGAGCGGCTCCGACATGCCGTCGAGGAGGTCGAGGGCGACCGCCCCGTTGCGGGCGTCAACCATCTGATACCCCCAGGCGGTCAGCTGCTTTCCGATGACGTTCCGGAGGGCGTCGTCATCCTCGACGAGCAGCACGCGTTGACCGTGAGCTCTGGCGACGGGTATCCGAGTGCTGACCTCGGTCGTGTTCGGCGCGCTCGCGCTCCGCGGCAGGTAGACGCGGAACGTCGACCCGACCCCTACCTCGGAGTAGATCGAGACCGCGCCCAGGCTCTGCTTGACGATGCCAAACACGGTCGACAGGCCGAGCCCCGTTCCCTTGCCGACCTCCTTCGTCGTGAAGAATGGCTCGAACGCACGAGCCTGCGTGGCGGCGTCCATGCCGCAGCCGGTGTCGCTCACGGCCAGGACCACGTAGCCGCCCGGACTCACTCCGAGCCGCCGCGCGGAAGCGTCGTCGAGCTCGGTGTTCATCGTCTCGATCATCAGGCGTCCACCGGTCGGCATCGCGTCGCGCGCGTTGACGACGAGGTTCGTCAGCACCTGCTCGAGCTGCCCCGCATCGGACTCGATCGACCAGAGGCGTGGCGCGAGGATGGCGGTCATCTCGATGTCCTCACCGACCACACGCGTGAGCATCTTCTCGACGTTCGCGACCACCGCGTTGAGCGCGAGGATGTCGACCGAGCGGCGTTGCTGGCGGCTGAATGCGAGCAACTGGCGGGTGAGCACGGCGGCGCGGTGCGCGGCCTTCTCGATCTCCCTCAGGTCCTCGGCGACTGGATGCACGTCCCCGAGCTCCTCCAGGGCGAGGTCCGCGCAGCCGAGGATGGCCGCGAGGATGTTGTTGAAGTCGTGTGCGACACCGCCGGCGAGCTGGCCGATCGCGTCCATCTTCTGCGACTGTCGGAGTTGCTCTTCGAGCCGTCTCGATTGGGTGACGTCGACTCCGATCGCCAGGATCGCCAGCGCACCGTCGAGGATCGTCGCGTGTGCCGTGATGTCGAGCTCGGCGAACGAGCGATCTTTGCGCTGGCAGGGCCGCGTTCCAACGTGGATGGTTCGGCCGGGCCTCGCCGCCGAGATCTCGGTGACGAAGCCCTTCCCGCCGGCCGGAGACTCCAGCTCGGAGATCTCCATGTCGAGGAGCTCGTCCCGGCGATAGCCCAGGAGGCGGACGAGCTGGTCGTTGACCGCGAGGATGTGGAGGGTCTTCGGATCGAAGACCCAGATCGGCAGCGGGCTGGCGTCGAACAGGAGCCGGTGACGCTCCTCGGAGGTGTGGAGCGCAGACTCGGCCTCCTCGCGCGCGGTCTCCTGCCGCCGCAGGCGGGAAACGGTGCGCTCGTGCGAGTCGACGGTCGCGATCGCGTTGGCCATGTGCTCGGCGAGTCGACCGACAAGCTCGAGCTCGCCGTCGGCGAGACGCTCGTGCCGACCGAGGCAGAATGCGCCGAGCGGCCGGCCGTCGCGCGTCACCGGCACGATCGCCAGCTCCACCGCTCGCCCTGCGGCGTCCACAGCCTCACCGGGCGTGATCCGCGAGATGGACAGGACGCCACTTGCCTCGCTGGACACGGTGTTCCACAGCTCCCACGTGCGCTCGGACAGCGGCGTGCCGGCGCTGAGCGCCGTCAACCTGAGGCCTCGGTCGCAGGCTTCGAAGTAGGCGACCACGCCGATGCCGAGCTCCTCGCCGAGGTGGCGGAAGACCTCATCGGTGACCCGCTGCGCGTCGAGGCATCCTGCGAGCGAGCTCGCGACGCTCGAGACCAGACGCCAGGCGCGGGCCTCGCGTTCGGCATGCACGCGAAGCTGCTCGGTGTTGGCGCACGACGCACGGAGGAGCAGGAGATTCCTGACGCGAACGATCAGCTCGTCCTCGTGGATCGGCTTGGTCAGGAAGTCATCGGCGCCGATCGCTTTGGCGCGCGTCCGCGAGCTCGCATCCGTGAGCGCGCTGATCATCACCACCGGCACGAGCTGGCCGTGACGCTCCCGCACCTGGCGGCACACCTCGATGCCATCGATCCCGGGCATCATGACGTCGAGCAGCACGAGATCGACATCGCCCGCCTCCATGACGCCGAGCGCGTTCGCGCCGTCGGCAGCGTGCACCACGTCGTATCCCTCCGGCGCCAGGATCGCGTGGATCAAGCGCCGATTGAGCACTTCGTCGTCGACGACAAGGATCCGGGGTTTGCGCGGGCTGGTCATGGTGCTGCCGCCAGGTCGAAGACGAACGTCGTTCCCACGCCGACCGTGCTGTGGAGCGAGATGGTGCCTCCTTGGCGCTCGACCAGGGCCCGGGTCAGGGCCAGTCCGACACCGGACCCTTTCATGTGGTGAGCGTGCTTGCCGCCGACCTGCTCGAAGTACGTGAACAGCCGGGATTGATCCTCGGGCGCGATGCCGATGCCGGTGTCCCGGACCGACACGTGGACCCGGGAGGCGGCCGCCTGGGCGGTGAGCACCACGCTGCCGTGTGGCGGGGTGAACTTCGCGGCGTTCGACACCAGGTTCATCAGGATCTGCACGACGGCGCGCCGGTCGGCCAGGACGAGCGGGAGCTCGTGGGAGACATCGACCGTCACGTCCAACGCCCGCTCGTCGAGGAGCGAGCTCACGAGCTCCATCGTCTCGCGGATCACGGGGCCAAGCGCGAGCGGGGCGAGGGCCGGTTGGGCTTCCTCGAGGCTCCGTAGATCGAGCAGGTCGTTGATGAGTGCGAGCATGTGCTCGCTCGCTTGCACGATGTTCTCGAGGTACTCGTGATGTTCGCTGTTCTGCGCCATCCGGTCCTCGCGCTCGAGGACTCGCGAGAACCCGAGGATGGCATTGAGCGGGGTGCGCATCTCGTGACTCATGTTGAGGAGGAAGTCGCTCTTGGCACGGTTCGCCCGCTCCGCAGCCTCCTTGGCGGCGAATAGCTCGGCGCGCTTACGCAGAGGTTCGGTGATGTCCTCCGAGATCCCGAGCAGGTAGCGCGGGGTGCCGTGCTCGTCGACGATCGGGATCTTCTTGGTGGAGAGCCACCGCGTACCGTGCTTGGTCGCGATCTGCTCCTCCATGGTCACGAGGTTGCGGCCCGCGAGGACCTCGCGGTCCGCGGTCTGGAACGCATCCGCCTGGTCGGCGGGGAAGTGGTCGTGGTCCGTGGTGCCGAGCAGCATCTCGCGAGTCGTCCCGAGCAGCTCCTCTCCGGCACGGTTCAGCCTCACGAACTGGAGCGTGGTCGCGTCCTTGACGAACACCATGTTCGGGATGTTCTCGACGATCGAGTCGAGAAATCCGTTGGCGTCGCGGACCCGGCGCTCCTGCTCCATGCGCGCGGTGATGTCGCGAAAGAACCAGACTCGCCCGTGTGTCTCGCTCTCGCTCTCGCTCGACCGCACAGGTGCCGAGACGCGATCGATCGTGCGTCCGTCGAGCAGTTGCAGCTCGTCCTGGCTCGGGTCGCACGGACGCGCGTAGATCTCGTCGATCCTCGCTGCGAACGAGACCGGGTCGGGCACCCTCCTCGCAAGAGGTTCGATCGCGTCGGAGGCGAACTCCTCGATCTCGTCCGTGGCGAGACGCCAGAGCTCGGTGAAGCGCTTGCTGAACGCGACGGTGCGGCGCTGCTCGTCGACGACGAGCACCCCGTCGAACGCCGACTCCAGGATGGCCTCGTGGACGGCGACGCTCTTTCTGAGCTTGTCGTGTTCGATCGACAGCAACGACTCCGACGAGCGCTTCAGGTCGTCGTAGAGCGTTCGCATCTCGTTCGAGGAGATCGAGAGTGATCGCTCGAGCGTGTAGCGGTCCTGCTCGTCAGCTGCATACGTCCGATCCACGTGCTCGAGGTACGTCTGCCACTGGTCGAGCGTCGGTGGCTTGTCCCGTGACACGCCCACACGGCGTAGCTGTCGTTCGAACAGCCGCTCCCGCGTCATGGCAATTCTGAGAGTGTCGTGAGTGTCATGGTCTGGTTGTGGAGGTCGCAGCTGCCGTCGGAGTACGGAGAGATCTCGCCGTACGAGTAGAAGCCGACCTGGCGAACCTCCGGGGGCAGGGCGTCGATCACCGCTTCGGTCTCCTCCTCGATCCGTTCGCCGAGAACGAGGCGCCGCCCGACGCAGCTGATCGCGATCGACAGGACGGGGTCGCGACTGGCGTGCGCACCGACCATGAGAGCTGCATCGCCCGCACCCTCGACGAGACGGTCGAAGTTCGCGCGCATCAGCTGCGCGAGCGCGCCCTGCGGAATGTCCCCCGCGAACGTGAGGGAGTGGGCTGCCTCGTCGACCGCCAGGATCGTTCTCACCAGCCGCTTGTCACTGCCATGGTCCGTACGGAGGGCCAGTGGAAACAGCAACCCTGTCGCGGGGAGGCCCCCGGCGCGGTCCCCGAGGTAGCGCTTGTACAGGTCGAGCGCGGGCTGGCCGTCGAGCTCGTAGAGGATGTTCGCCGCGGACCGGGTCACGGTGCGCTCGGGGCCGAACGGGTCCCAACCACCCTTCGAGCCGTGCCCCACTCTGATCGCGTCGCCATAGAAGCCCACGGCCGACACCACCCCGGTCGCGGGCTTGTCGTGGTCGAGCACCCAGGTCCTCTCGAAGCGGGTTCCGTCGCCGGCGAGCCCTCCCGTCACCACGGCGCGACCGCCGATGGCCTCGTTGATCCCCGAGACGAGCTCGCTGCCATTCACGCCGATGCCATCTCCACTGGACAGGACCAGCACACCGCGAAGCGAGGGGTCCGCGAGCGTGCGGCCGATGTCGAGACCGGCGGCGAACGAGTCGCTGGGCTTGTGCACGTGCGCCGTGACCGTGCGTAACGGGGTGCGTGCGAATCGGATCACCGCGACCGCGACGCTGTCATCGGTGACCTTGCTGCCGTGGATCTCCCCGGCCGTCGAGCAGCCAAGGATCTTGGCCCTGGGAAGCGCCGCGCGGAGCTGGGTGAACGGTGCGAGCTCGTCCGCATAGCGCGGCGCGGCGAAGGCAAGCACCAGGGTGTCGTCCGAGTCGTTGGCAGGATCGATCGCCTCCGACCAGCTACCGGAGCCATACGTCAGGGTCTGAAGCTCCATCGTTCCAAGTATCGGCCGGGTCGTCCAAATGTTCGGGTAGCTACCAGGTACGGGTGGCGGTCGTGTGGGCGGCCCGATGACGGCCTCGTTCCTCAGCGCCCGCTGATCCGCGTCGCGTCCTCGACGCGCAGCTCCGCGAGCTGGTTCTGGAACTTCACACGGGCGAGCATCAGCTGCTCCTGTGTGTCGACCAGGGTGATGGTGAGCTTCTGGATCTTGTCCTCGGTCTCGCTCAGCTTCGTGCGCAGCGAGGACATCAGGTCGCCGCCGGTCCTCACGGCCTTCAGCGTGACCAGCTGGGCGTGGAGCTCGCCCGCGCGCGATCGGTACTCGCCGGCCTGCTCCCGCAGCGTGGCGATCTTGTCGACCAGATCCACGGCGCTCCGGTGCGTGGTCAGCATCGCGGCGATCTGAGTCTTGAGCTGCGGCGAAGCGCTCGGTTCGTCGATGAACACCTTCATCATGCCGAGGGCCTCGGGGGAGGCGAGCTCGAACGTCCGCGTCACCGGCGTCGCCTCGGAGATCGCAACGCTCGTGGTCTCCCCTGCCGCGAGCGACACCTCGAACAGCTGCGAGTCACCGACCTTGGTGAACTTCGACGGCGCCTCGGTGAGTGTCCAGCCGTCGGCGAGACGGTGGCGGAGGTAGACCTTCGCCGGGATCGCGAGCCGGCTCGTGATCGTGCACGTGGTCTTGCGGCGGTGCTGGACCTCCGCGGTCAGGATCCCGCGCTGCAAGGTGACGAGCTTCGCGATCCGGTCATCCTCCGTTCCGGCCCGCGTGACGATCACCTGCTTGTCCAGCGCGAACGGCACCACGACGGACGCCTTCGGCGGCACGGGCTCGGTGATGCCTTCCCCGATGAACCTGCCGTCGCCGTAGACGGTCACGGGACCCGGCTCGAGCGTATCGGAGGTCGGGTTGTCGAGGCGCACCGACTTGAACGCGAACCGCTGATCACCGCGATCCGAGATCGGGTCGTAGAGGTACACGACGCCTCCCGTGGTCTCGCCGTGGACCATCGCGACCATCGCGCTCGTGCCCGCGCGCACGGTCATCGGCCGGTCCGCCATGAAGTGGCTCTCGCCGACCGGCGTATCGCCGCCGAGGTCGCGCGTCTGACCGACCGGCGGCGCCTTGCCCCTGTCGCCCGGCTGCTGCGGCGCGACCGCGAGCACCCGGATCCCGGTGCCCTCGTTCGGCCCGAGCTTCGACACGACGTGGATCCGGGTCGCCGGCACGCCGTCGTCGACGAGCTTGTTCTTCACCGCCTGCGCGCGGGCGGCGGCATCCTTGTCGGTGCCGGGCTGCCCCCGCGTCTCGATCACCACGTCCTTCCGGTCCTTCATGATCTTCGCGACGATCGCCTTCAGCTTGTCGTCGCCCTGCTTGATCGGCGGCGGCCGCTTGTAGCTGCCCGGATCGCTCTGCGATCCGGCCGCCGCACCCAGGGTGCTCTCGAACGTGCGGCCCGGCACCGGGAGGTCCGTCATGTACATGCGGTCCACCTTGATGCCCTGCGAGGTGCTCGTGGGGTCGATCATCGGCGCGTTCGCGCTGATCTGGATCGTCTCGCCGCCGGCACTCGCGCCATCCAGCTTCTGGTCCACCTTCGCGAGTTGCTGACTGCCGACCTTCACGTTCTTGCGCTCGATCGTGGTGCTGCCGTAGTAGAACGCCACGGTGTAGCTCCCGGGATCGAGCTGCATCGCGTACGCACCGGACTCGTCGGTGATCGCGGCCTGGGATTGGTTGCGATTGTTGACCGCGACCACCGTCACGCCGACGAGCAACTCGCCCGTCTTGCGGTCGCGGACCACTCCGCGCACGCCTTGCGACACGGCGATCGCCGAGCCGCTCGTGCCGTACGAGAGACCCGTCGTGTTGACCCCGTCGACCACGTAGTGGCCCTCGAGCGTGGAGCTGCCGCTGAACGACACGCCGGCCTGATCGCCCGGCGCGCCCGCCGGTGCACCGGTCGTGGCATCGCCGCGCACCTCGCTCGCGTCGAGGTTCGCGAGCTCCTCGGTGCCGGCTGCTTCCGAGTACGGCGAGACGCCGGTCGGCGGCGCGATCGCGAACTTCTCCTCGCCGGCGAGGAGATCGCGATCGATCGCGCGCACGCTCCACAGGTCATAGCGAAACGCGAGCGCGGAGCTCGCACCCACACCGACCAGTACGCCCTTCCAGTCCTCGGTCGTCGTGTTGTCGACGATCGCCCAGCCCTCGAGCATGACGTGATTGTCGGCGCCGACCACCACGCGATAGCTCGGCTTCCAGGCGGGCGCCTCGGTGACGTACGTGAGGAGCACGTCGGCCTGCTGCAAGCCCGCCGTCTCGAGTGTCATCGTGAGGTAGCTGCCGTCGTCCGCCTCCTTTCGAGGGATGGTGACCGACAGCGGCTTGCGGGTGATCGGATCGACAACGGTCAACGACTTGAGGAAGTCGTCGACGCGATCGCGCGGTACGTGCACGGTGAGCTTGCCGTCCTTCACCGTCGCGTGGCGCTCGTAGAACGCGACCCCATTGCGGTAGACGACGACACGACCGAGCACCCCACCGTCGACGTGGCCAGCGGTGGTGTGCGCACATGCGGCGAACAGGATGGAGGCGATCGTGAACCCGAGAGCTCTCATGGTCTCTAGCTAACGATGGAAGGCGCGTGCGTTCCACATCGCGCTGCTGACGCCGTGTGAGCCTCGGCTCGTCGGCTGCGGTGTCGCACCCGGCGAGGTGTCGCACCCGGCGGGTGTGGTCTAGCCGGCGGGCAGCTCGGGAAGTCCTGCCCGGAGCGCGTCGATGATCTCCCAGCCGAACGCTGGAGCGGCGAGGACCGCGAGCTGATCGCTGAGTGCGAGCGACAGCGCTCTCCATCCGGCCGGCTTCGCCGTGACCACCACGACGCGCAGTGCGCCGGCTGCGGCGATCCACGCGTGCACCCGGGCGCCCCAGGCGTCGCCGCCGTCCGAGGCGTCGACGAGCACGACCCCGGCGAACGGGGTGGCGATCGAGAGCTGGTCGCACGGCACTACCTCGTACCCGCGATCCCGGAGGTATTGCGCGATCCGCTCTCGCTCCGAGCTCGCGGGCGCGACGAGGGCGATGCCCATCGCCGTCATGCGGCACCGTCCGTGGATCTAACGGGCTGTCGGCGCTTGATCCAGAGCTCGAGGTGGTCGGTTCCGGTCGCCCGGGTGTTGACGAGGTCGTAGCCCGATGGTGGTGGCGCGCCGAGGCCGTGATAGGTCACGACCCGGGTCCCGATCCGCGCGGCATCGAGGCGCGCGCGCACGCCCAGCACGTAGTCGAGGAAGTGAGATGGATCGACCGCGAGCGTCCGGTCGAGCAGGAGCGTCGGGTCCTGCAGGTGCTCCGCGAACGGGTTGTAGAAGTAGAACGAGTCGTAGTCGGCCCAGTCGAGCGCCATCGCGTCTCCGTCCACGAACCTCGCATTCGCGATCCCGCGGCGTGCGGCGAGCTCGTGAGCGAGCACGACGAGATGCGGTCGGAGCTCGACACCCACGAACGTGCAGGTGGGCACCTCGGAGGCGGCGATCATGCAGAACTTGCCGGGACCTGCACCCACGTCGAGAACGCGCATGCCCGCCTCGGGCGCGAGGAGGTGCGCGGCTTGACGCGCCACCGCGACCGGTGTGAGGTGGAGCGCGGATTTCATCCGAAGCCCCGATGGAAGTTGAACGTCGAACGCATCGTCCTCGTCGCAGACGAGAGAGAGCGCGGGGTTCGGCGACACGCTAGGCGACTCCGAGGAGGTCGAGGATGGCGTTGACGAACGTCAGTGGATGCGGTGGGCAGCCGGGGACGTACAGCGCCGGGATGACGTCGTCGAGAAAGCCCCGTTCGACGCCGCGCGCGCCCTCGTACAGGCCTCCCGAGATCGCACATGCGCCGACGGCGATGACGAAGCGCGGCTCGGGCATCGCGTCCCACGCCAGACGCACGGCGTCCCTCATCGTCCGGGTCAGGGTTCCCGAGATCACGAGCGCATCCGCGTGCCGGGGCGATGCCACCCACTCGATCCCGAAGCGGGACAGATCGAAGTTGACGTTCGCCGAGGCGTTGAGCTCGAGCTCGCAACCGTTGCAGCCGCCGGCCGACACCTGTCGGAGCTTCAGGGAGCGCTTGAACAGCTTCGCGAGACCCAGGTTTGCGCGCACCTTCGTGGTGGCGTCATCGCCGGCCGTCACCACGAGATCCGAGCGGCTGACGGCACCCATACGCGGCTCGCTGGTGAGCTCGAACTTCGCCTCGGGGCACACGACCGCACAGTCACCGCAGAACGTGCACCGGCCCAGATCGATCGACACGGGATCGAGACGGATCGCGTTCGTCGGGCACGCCGCGATGCACGCCGTGCAGCCGGTCGCACAGGCGCCCTCGGCGATGCGCGGGAGGCCGCGGAAGCCGGCGGGCTTCGCCGTACGAACGTCCGCGATGACCTGGGTGCCTTGCGAGAGGCGGACGCGCAGCGACTTGAACATCCTCACAGGTCGTGCCCGCAGTAGGAGAGGTCGAAGCTCTTGTTGCAGATCGGAAAGTCAGAGATGTCGTTGCCGCGCACCGCGACTGCGAGCCCCATCCAGTTGCGCAGCGACGGATCCTGGACCTTGTAGTGGACGAGCGCGCCCTCGGGCCCGGTCTCGAGGCAGTGCACGACCTCGCCGCGCCACCCTTCAACAACGGCGATCGCGAGCTGCGATGCGGGGAGCGACGGCAGCTCTTCGCGCGCCGGCCTCCAGGTGTGCGGCTCGGTCATCACGCGCTCCAGCCAGTCGAGCGAAGCGTCGATCTCGGCGATCCGCAAGCGCGCCCGCGCCAGGCAATCACCGGTCGTCTCGATGCAGTGCTTGATCGGATGGTGCTCGTAGAGCCCATGCGCGGGCAGGCGCGCGTCGATGGGGACGCCCGCGCTCCGCGCGATCATCCCCACGGCCCCGAGCTGCGTCGTCAGCTCCGGCGATAACACGCCGACACCCGCGAGCCGGTGCCGTACCGTGCGTGCCGACAGGAAGCAGTCGTCGATGATCTCTGTGTCGCGACGGAGCAGGGCGACGTTGTCTGTCACGAGCGCGACGAGCTCGTCGTCAAGCCGCATCCCGTTCCCGCCGGGACGCACCGCGCCTCGACCGAACCGGCTGCCGCACAGCCGCATGGACGTGTTGATCGCCGTGGTGCGGAGCCGCCCGTAGGTCGCGGCACCGGGCAAGAACCCGACATCGGCGGCGAGCCCGGCGAGACCGGCGAGGTGCATCGCGACCCGTTCGAGCTCGAGGGCGACCGCCCGCGCGAGCTCGATGTCTGGAGGACAGTCGTGGTCCACGAGCCGCTCGATCGCGGCGGCGTATGCCCAGGCGTGGGCCACGCTGGTGTCACCCGCCAGCGTCTCGACCCAGGGCGCGAGTGACCGTGGCTCGCGTTCGAGCAGCCGGTGCTCCACGCCGCGGTGCTGATATCCCAGATGGATCTCGAGATGGAGCACGTGCTCGCCGAAGCACATGAACCGGAACGTTCCGGGCTCGATCACGCCGGCGTGGATCGGTCCGTCGGCGACCTCGTGGACCTCCTTACCGTCGACGCGGTGAAACGGATACGAGCCCATCGCGGCCTGATCGAGGCCCTCGAAGCGGATCGGCTTGAGCCACGGGTGGCCGGCGATCCGCACGCCGAGCTGCTCGTGCACCTCGCGCTCGAAGCAGTGCAGCGCGGGGAGATCGGAGGTCAGCTCGTGGTAGCCGTGCGCTGGATCGACCGACGTTCGTGCGACGACGAGCCGCGGACCGTCCTGATGCACGGCCGTGAGGAGGCAGCGTTCGCCGTCGCGACGGCCGTACATCGTCAGGAGACGGAGTCCGGCGCGGGCACGCTCGAGGAGCGTGGTTCTCCACGCGTCCGTCGCGAGCGTCTCGATCTCGGCCGTCGCCTCGCGATGGACGATCACCGAGGTCACGGCGCCTCCAGCGAGTGCGCCACGTGCGTCATCAGCGAGTTGATCTGCGGTGGGATGTAGATGCCGAGGACCAGCAGCAGCACGAGGAAGATCAACTTGTGCAGCGCGGCACTCGCGCGTTGCTGTGGCCACGTGCGTGCCTGCTTTGGCTCTCCCCAGATCATCGGGAAGATCGTTCGCCCCGTGGCGACGAACGAGATCGTGATGAGGGCGCAGAACGTCGCGAACACGAACATCTGACCGCTCGTCACGAGCGCGGAGAGGATCAGCAGCTCGCCGAGGAAGCTGCCGAACGGCGGGAACCCGAGGAGAGCGAAGGTTCCGACCATGAGGAACAGGCCGCTATATGGAAGGTCCTTGATCAAGCCGGCGATCGACTTGGTGTCCTTGGTCCCGTAGTGCGCTTCGATCTTGCCGGCGGTGAGGAACAGGATCGCCTTGATGAACGCATTGCTGAGGACGTAGAGGAGCAGGCCGTACGACGCCGAGTTGCCGAGGCCAAGCCCGATCGCGATGACGCCGGCGTGGTTGATCGCGGCGTAGGCGAGGAGTCTCTTGAAGTTCCGGGTCGCGACGATGCTGACCGTGGACACCGCGACGGAGGCGAGGCCGATCGCGAGCAGCTCTCCGGTGATCAGGTGCCCGCTGGTCGGCCGGTAGATGTGGACGATGCGGAACAACAGTACGACCGCGCAGTTGAACTGCACCGCGCCGAGCATCGCGGTCACCGATGCCGGCGCCTCGTCGTAGGCCTCGGGCAGCCAGCTGTACATCGGTGCGAGGCCGAGCTTGGTCCCGATCCCGAGGATGACGAGCGCGACCCCGAGCTCGCGCCACGGATTCGTCGGGCCGGTGATCGCCGCGGGCATCGCGTCGAGAAACAGCGTCGGCCCCTGGCCGGCCAGCTCCATGCTGCGGGTGAGGCACGAGAGTCCGAGGAGAACGAGCCCGAGGCCGACCGAGGAGAACAAGAGGTATCGCCACGACGCGAGGCGAGATGCGGGCGCGTCCGCGCGAACGATCATCAACGCCGCGGCGAGCGTGGTGCACTCGATGCCGATCCACATCAGCAACAGATGGTTGCTGAGGAGGGCGAGGTTCGACGCCGCGAGGAACGCGAGGGCGAGGAACACGAACCGGCGAGACGCCGGCTCCGTCGCGACGCGGGCACGCACGTACACCGCGATCCCGGTGAAGATGAAGTTGATGACGGGCGCGAACAGCTGCACGGTCTCGTCGCCGTGCAGATAGCGGCCGAAGAACGGTGCCTCGGCGGGCAGAGCGGCGTGCACGATCGCGACGATCGAGGTCATCGCCGCGGTGACCAGCAGGATCGTGGATGCGCGGCTCGCACCACGCGTCGTCAGTACGGCGAGCGCGCTCGCGACCGGGAGGGCGACGAGAAGGAGCCAGGTCACAGGTTCATCCCTTCGACGGCGCTGACCTTGGTCGTGCTGGCCCGTGGGAGTGTTCGCAGATACCAGCGGAACAGCAGGACGGTCGCGATCAGGATGAGGGTCTGCGCGATCAGCATCGCGAGCGGCCGATGGGTCGCGCCCAGCTCGAAGAACGCGATGCCGTTCTCGATCCGTAGCGCTCCCACCATCTGGCTGAACGGACCGGTCTGGGTGGCCAGCACGAGCAGCCCGAGGAGCAGGCCGGTCGTCGCACCCGCCACGAACGAGTGCTCGTTACCGTCGGTGGGAACGAGCATGTCGGCGAACCGGAACGCGACGAGGACGAGCGCGATCGCGAGCGTCCACGACATGAGGTTGGGTGCGATGACGTCGTTGCGCGCGGTGGCCCGCTGTGACCGCAGCACCACGTACAGCGCGATCGGTGCACCGAGGCCGCGGACCACCACCAGGTCGAACAGGCGGATCCACGCGGACGCGGAGTCGAGGGTGGGATCGAGCTGGTAGCTGATCCACGCCATCAGCAGCCCCTGCACGGCGAGTCCGAACAGGCTGATCCGCCACGACGCGACGAACAGCGGGACGAGCAGCACACCGACGAACGCGATCAGCAGCGGGTTCATCCGTGACCTCCGCGCCCGAGGATCGACAGCAGGGCGATCCCGGCCGCGAGCAAGCCGATCACGATGTACGCGGGCACCAGCCGGAGCTTGAGCCGCGCGATCAGGGACTCCGACATCCCGAGCGCGACGCCGATCGCGAGGCAAAGCCCGAGATGCGCAGCCACGGTGACCAGGGAAGAGCTCCCGGCGATCGGATCGAGGAGCATCGCGATCACCGACACGCCGACGTACAGCTTGATCGCCGACGCAAGCTGCAACAGTGCGAGCTCGGGTCCGCTGTGATCGAGGGTCATCACCTCGTGCACCATCGTCAGCTCGAGGTGCGTGGTCGGGTCGTCCACCGGCATGCGCGCCGACTCGACCTGCACCACGACGAGCAGCGCCGCGATCGCGGCGACCCACATGACGAACGCGGGCGGGCCATCGAGATGGGGGACCAGGGCCGCCGCGAAGCTACGCACACCGGAGTGAAGGCAAAGGGCGCCCGCCACGAGGAACAGGATCGGGTCGAGCAAGGTCGCGAACGTCGCCTCGCGAGACGCGCCCATTCCCTCGAACGAGCTGCCGGTATCGAGGGCGCCCAGCATCAGTGCGACCCGCCCGAGCGACCACACGTACGCGAACCACACGAAGTCGAACGAGAACCCGACGAGCGACGTGGTGCCGGCGAGTGGCACGATGCACGCGGATGCCACGGCCGTTCCGAGCACGACGTACGGCCCGATCCGGAACACCGGCGTCGTGACGGTGCTGTACACCGGCGTCTTCCGCACGAGCCTCCACAGGTCGAACCCGAGCTGCAGGATCGGCGGCCCGCGGCGCCCGACCCACCGCGCCTTCACGCGGTTGATCGTGCCGACCAGGACGACCGGCATCACGAGCAGCGCGAGCAGGTTTGCCACGACGCTCGTCACAGCACCTCTCCCAGCGCGACCAGGGCCACCACCACCAGCACGAGCAAGCCGGCGGCGAACGCGAAGCGCGGCTGTTCCGGAATCCGCGCCGAGCTGTCCTGCACGAACTGCTCGCCCTGGCCGAGGACCTCGTACATTCGTCGTTCCACCGCGTCGACGTGATTGGTCGAGAGGTGCGAGCTGCGCTGCGGGAACGGCTCCGTCGGGAGCTGCTCGCGGGTCACCACGGGGAGTGCGGGGCGAAACAGCGTCGAGAGCTGGGCGGAGAACGAGCTACCGGTGTACTGCATGCGCGCGGTTCCGGCGGTGTAGCCACAGCCCCAGGTGACGCTCTGTCGTGCGGCCGCGCGTCGCCGCCACGCCACCACCATCGCGAGCCCGAGCGCGATCGCGAGAGCGCGGCACGCCCAGGTCACCGGGCCGAGAACCGTCGCGAGGTCCGTGACGGGATCCCCGCCGGCGTCGAAGCGGAACAGCCGGAGCACCGGCTCGACGAGGTGCAGCGCGACGGCGGGATAGAGGCCGAGGATCACGATCCCGACGCTGTGCACGGCCATCGGGATCGCCATCGCGCGAGGTGCGTCTTCACCGACGTGCAGTGACGAATCCCGTGGCGTCCCGAGGAACGCGAGCCCGAACGCGCGCGTCGTCGACAGCGCGCCGACGGCGCCGACGAACGCGAGCAAGGCGGCCGCGCACACGAGCACCACGTCTCCTTCGGCGGTCGGCGCTGCCCCCGAGAGCAAGCCGGAGTAGAGGAGGAACTCGCTGATGAAGCCATTGAACGGAGGGAGGCCGCACATCGCGAGGCTGCCGACGAGGAAGAACACCGCCGTGCGCGGGATCCGGCGCGCGAGCCCGCCGAGGCGCTCGAGATCGATCGTATGGACAGCGCGATACACCGCGCCCGCGGCATAGAACAGCGAGCACTTGAACAGCGCGTGATTGAGGATGTGCAAGAGGCCGGCGCCGAACCCCAGGGTCGCGAGCGCCGGTTTCCCCCACGCCCATCCGAGCATCCCGACACCGAACGCCATCGCGGCGATCCCGACGTTCTCCGTCGACGAGTACCCCAGCATCCGCTTCAGGTCTCGCTGGGTCGCGGTGTGCAGAACACCGAACACGGCGGACACCGCGCCGAAGATCAGGACGGACCATCCCATCCACACCTCGGGTGTTCCCGCGAGGAAGGTGAAGCGGAGGAAGGCGAACAGGCCCGCCTTGTGGATCACGCCCGACATCAACGCCGACACGTGCGCGGGGGCCGCCGAGTGCGCGCGCGGCAGCCAGGTATGGAACGGGAAGAACGCGGACTTCAGCGCGAACGAGATCCCGAGGAGAAGGAACAAGGTGCCCTGACCAGCCGGGTGACGTGACAGGTAGGCCCCGAACTCTGCGAAGTCCATCGAGCCCGTGTAGCTGTGCAGCAGCATGAAGGCGGCGACGAGCACGAACAGGCCGACGTGCGTCGAGACCAGGTAGTTGAAGCCCGCGAACCGGATCTTCTGGTTGCGGTAGTCCCAGATCACCAGCAGCCAGGCCGCGACCGCCGCGATCTCCCAGCCGACCAGGAACACGAGGGCGTTCTGCACGGAGTAGATGAGGACGAACGACAGCGACGTCATGTTGAGGAGCGCGAAGTGCGGACCTCCGTTCCGCCCGGCCTTGAAGTAGGGGCGCAGGTAGCCTGTGGCGTAGAGCGTGCCGAGGAACGTCATCGGCATCGACCACGCGAGGAAGAACGCACCCAGCGCGTCGATCCGGAACGCGATTCGATCGATCGGGGCGGGCCACGGCCAGATGATCTCGATCGCGGTCCCCGACGACAGGACCGGCCAGATGCTGACGAGCACCAGCAGCGTCGCGATCGCCTGGGAGACCAGCGCGACGATGCCCCGCGCTCGGTTTTCACGGAGCCCAGCGGCGAGTCCGGCACCGAGCAAGAGCACGGGGATGCTCGACAGGACCAACGCGGAGCCGACCATCGCTGACGAGGGAGGTTGCAAGGGGTGCGCCACCGCGCAACGTGCCGACGATCGGCCGATCCTCGGCGGTGTCGACGATCCTGCCCGGCGACGTGAAGCAGGAACGACAAGTTGTCGTAGCCAGCAGCGTCAACACCCACCAGATGCGTCAGTTGGTTGGTCCTGCCGAGGTCGAGGTGCGTAGATCCGTCAGCTGGTTCGCTACGAGACAACCCGAACGAGGGCTAGACTGCTCCCAGGATGCCCAAGCGCCCGCGGAGCGCCATCGTCGTTCTCGAACCGGTGATGACATCGCCGGTGATGCGGTCGTTCGATCGCTTCCTCCGCGCCGTCGCCGTGAAGGAGGTGACCGTCACGTTCGCGGGCGAGAGCGGCTCGGGCAAGGAGGTCATGGCACGTCGACTCCACGAGATGTCGCCACGGAAGAGCGGCCCGTTCGTCCCGATCAACTGCGCCGCGATTCCGGAAGCGCTGTTCGAGAGCGAGCTGTTCGGTCACGAACGCGGTGCGTACACCAGCGCGAACGAGCGGTCGATCGGCAAGATCGAGGTCGCGAACGGCGGCACGTTGTTTCTCGACGAGATCGCCGAGATGCCGCTCGCGCTCCAGGCCAAGATGCTGCGATTCCTCGAGACGCGGCGCTACATGCGCGTCGGAGGCACCAAGAAGATCCACGCCGATGTACGCCTCGTGCTCGCCACGCTGCGCCCGCTCGAACAGGAAGTCCGCGCCGGCCGGTTCCGTCCCGACCTGTACTACCGGATCCAGGGGATCGTGCTCCAGGTGCCGGCGCTGCGGGAACGACGTCGCGATATCCCGCAGCTACTCGATGCGTTCATCGCGCAGCTATCCGCGATCCACGACGTGCGACCTCCGACGTTCGTGCGATCGACGCGCGCCGCGCTGACCGCGTACGACTGGCCGGGGAACGTGCGCGAGCTGAGGAACGTCGTCGAGCTGTTGTGCATCCTTCGCGAGGGGAAGAGCGTTCGGCTGCAGGATCTGCCGCCGGCGATCCGTCAGGCACGGTCCGATCCCGCCTCCCACGGCGACATCATCATGGTGCCGACGAATCGTCCGCTCGAGGAGGTGATCGATCTCGTGATCGACGCGGCGATCGGCGCCGAGCGCGGCAACCTCACGCGCGCTGCGCAGCGCCTGAAGGTCAGCGTCCGCACGCTCCAGCGCCGCGCCAAGGGGTGAGACCGCACCGATCGTCGGCGCGTCAGCCGTGGTGGTGCGGGTTCTTCGGCCGTGGAAGTGCGGCGATGGCGTCGAGCTGCTCGCGCAGGTTCCACGTCGGTTCTTCGTACACGTCGTCGATCAAGGTGGACAGCTCTGGCGCGCCGATCTGCTCCTGCCGCGCGATCGCATCCCGCACGTCGACCTCGATCGTCGCCGCGAGTGCCTCCCGCTCGCC
>JAYVLW010000348.1:0-14021 GCA_043759315.1 Myxococcales bacterium | reverse complement strand
TGCGCCGTGCGCTTCTCCTCGGGCTGCTCGCCAGCGCCGGCACCGCTCGCGCGGACTCGTCTGTCGAGATCACGCTCAACGCGGCGGGGCAGCAGCTCGCGGACGATATCGGCTTCAGCGTCCCCGATCTGATCGCGACCTCCAAGGCGAAGATCGATGCCCTGTACCGCCTGTCCCAGTTCCCGCACCTCCTCAACGCGTTCGCCGACACGGCAGCCACCGCGCAGGCCGGCCTCGGCGTCGACTACGATCCCGATGCGGGCGACATCCTGATCGGCGCGAGCGCCGCCGGCGTTCACGGGGATGTCGGGATCGGCACCACGAACGAGCTGCTCGGCGGCTCGATCGTCAACTTCTCCGGGATGGCGGGCGTCAACCTGGGGCGCTGGCAGCACCCCCGATGGACCGTGTTCGCGAACGGGTTCTACGAGTCGACGACGATCCACGATCTCGACGGCACGCTGCTCACGCTTGGCGGTCACGTCCAGTACCGGATCCTGCCCCCCACGCGCCCCGGCCATGCGCGGTGGACCGGAGTCTCCGCGACCACGGGCATCGAGTACGCGTCGTGGACGGTGGGCATGGCCACGGGCGGATCGATCGAGCACCCCTACGTCGTCGAAGGCACGAAGGACAGGGCGTCGATCCATATGAGCACGACCGGCACGCTCGACGTCACCGTCAACACCGTGCGCGTGCCCCTCGAGCTCACCACGGGCGTCCGCTTCTTCGACACGCTCGTCCTCTACGCCGGCGGCGGTCTCGACCTGACGACCGGCAGCAGCGAGATCGTCGCACGGCTGACCAGCGCGCTCTCGATCAACGCCGACAACCTCCCCGTCGGCACGGCGGTGATCACCGGCTCCGATCGCGACTCGCCGACGCCGGTCACCGCGCACGCAGTTGCCGGCATCGGGATCCACACGCGTCACGTGCGCGTGATGTTCCAGGGCTACGTGTCGCCGGGCGAGCTCGCGATCAACGTCGGCCTGCGAGTCGCTCCGTAGCTCATCGAGTGGTCCGTGATCACTTCTTCGCGGGAGCCGCCGGCGGCTCCCAGGGCTGGCCCTTGTAGAGCTTGCCGTTCTCGAGCTCAGCCAGCATCTGGTCGATCAGCTTCTGCTTGGCAGGCACGCCGATCGCGAGCGCGATCGTCTTGAGATAGTCGTTGCGCTGGTACTCGGGCCGCGCGAGGTACGCATCCATCAACTTGCGCTTGGCGAGCTCGGTGCGGACGTTGCCGGGCATCGGCGGCTTTGCGCTGGTGGGGTGCGAACTGCGGTTCATGGGCTAGCTGTACCACTGCTCTGCCGCGGTTCGCGATAGCGTCGTCGAGCTTCGATGCCCGAGGACGACCTTACTGGCGCCCCAGAGATGAAGGTGGCGGTCGCCGAGCGCGACGAGCTCGAGCGCAACGTCGCGCTCTCGCGCCTCAAGCAACGCCTGTTCGATCAGAACGTCGCGGTGAAGATCGGGCGGTATCACCTGCTCGAGATCGTCGGCCAGGGTGGGATGGGCGTCGTGTGGGGCGCGTGGGATCCGGAGCTCGACCGCCGGGTCGCGATCAAGCTGGTCAAGCCATCGCTCGCCGCCGCGCGCGATCGGATCCTGCGCGAGGGTCAGGCGCTCGCGAAGCTCTCGCATCCCCATGTGGTCCCGATCTACGACGTCGGCCTGTTCGACGAGCAGGTCTACCTCGTGATGGAGTGGGTGCGTGGCGAGAGCTTGCGCGCCTACGCGAACACCGCGCGCCGCCCGAACGAGATGATCGCGGCATATCGGCAGGCCGGCGAGGGTCTCGCCGCCGTCCACGCCGCCGGGCTGGTGCATCGCGACTTCAAGCCCGACAATGCGATGCGCGGCAGCGATGGCCGCGTGCGCATCCTCGACTTCGGACTCGCGCAGCTCGAGGACGGCGACCGCGGTGCCGGGACGCCGCGCTACATGGCTCCCGAGCAGCGGGATGGGGAGGCGGTCTCCGCGGCATCGGACCAGTACGCGTTCTGCGTGTCGTTGCGCGAGGGTCTCGGCGACGTGCCGCCGTGGATCGAAGCGATCGTCGCACGCGGCACGCAGGCGGCTCCGGCAGCGCGGTTTCCGTCGATGGCGGAGCTGCTGCGAGCGCTCGACCGCGATCCGGCGAAGCTCCGGCGGCGCCGCGTGCTCGCGGTGGTCGGCGTGGCGGCGCTCGGCGGCGCCTTCGTCATCGGCCGCTCCGCGACCACCACGACCGCGCCCGACTACTGCGCAGGTGCCGAGCGCGAGATCGCCGCCGCGTGGAACGAGCCCGCGCGCACCAAGGTGTCCTCGCACCTGCACGGCGACGAGCAGGCCACGCGCGCGGTCCACGATCTCGACCAGTACGCCACCACGTGGGTCGGCACCCACCGCGCGGCATGTGAAGCGCATCAGCGCGGCGAGCTGACGCCCATGCTGTACGAACGGCGGCTGTCGTGCCTCGCGCGATCGAAGGCCGCGCTCGGTGCGGTCGCCGAGCTGTTGTCGACGGTGACTGAGGACAACGCCGCGAACGCGCTGATCGCTGCGCACTCGCTGCCCGATGCTCGACGGTGCGCCGACAGCGATGCCGCGCAGATCGCACCACCGCCCGCGGAGGCTGCGGTCGGCGTGGAGCTGGCGTCCGCCGCCGTCGAGCGGTCGCGGGTGCTCGCGATCGCCGTGGACCCATCGGCCGAGACGTCCGCAACGGCGGCCCTGCGCACCGCGGAAGCCACACGGTACGCGCCGGTGATCGCACGCGCCCTGCTCGTCCAGGCCCGGGCGCGGATCGCGCTGGGCCACGACGACGCACAGCATCCGCTCACGCGCGCCGTCCACCTTGCGATCGAGAGCGGCGACGATGCCATCGCGATCGAGGCCTTTGCGCGACTCGTGTTTGTCGCGAAGGAGAACAAGCCGGTGGACGGGTTGTCGCTGATCGAGCCGATGGCCAAGCGTTCCGGCTCGCTCGGCGTGTTCGGTCGCGCCCTCCTCTACAACAACCTCGCGACGTCGAAGCTCGCCCACGGCGACCGCGATGGAGCGCGAGCGCTCCTGGAGATGGCCCGCCGCGAGCTGCCCGCCGATCCGACGCAGATCGACGTCGAGCTCGTCTGCGTCAGTCAGAACCTCGGGCTGGTAGCGGTGACCGCGGAGGAGCGAGAGCGGGCGTTCGGCGCCGCCGCAGATAAGTTCGAACGCGTTCTCGGACCCACGCACGCGAACACGCTCGGCGCACGCGCGATGCACGCTTTCATGACCGACAACGGCACGCTCGCACGTGCCCGCTACGAGGCTGCATGTGCGACGTACCAGCGCGCGCAGCCGGAGCTCCGCGCGCCGATCGCCGAATGCAACTTCGAGCTCGCGTGGCTCCTCGACGAGGTCGACGATGGCCAGGGCGCCGCTCGGGCGATGCACATCGCGGCGACCGACCCACTCGTCGCGGACCGCCAACTCGCCGCGATCGCCGACAACTACCTCGCCGCGCGAACCGGGCCGCCCGAGGACGCGCGCCGCGCGACCACCGCGCTACAGACGATCGGCGACACGCTCGCCGCCATCGACTCGGTTCCCGATCGGATCAGCGCGTCCGATGCGTACGCCGCTGCAGCGCGCGGTTACGAACGCCTCGGCGATGCCACCCGGGCAGCGACGGCGTGGTCGGCCGCACTCGCCATGCTCGAGCGCGATCAGCACCCGGTCTATCAGCGCCGCCTCGCGCGCGCGCGCGGGGCGGTCGCGAAGACGCTCGTCGCCACGCAGCCGACCGAGGCGTCTCGCCTCGCGAAGCTCGCGCGAGACTGGTATGCAACGGCCGGCGGCTACGACGAGGTCGCGGCCACGCTGCCGCCGTGAGTGCGAGTCGCGCGCGGCCTCTTAGTTCCAGTCTGTGTGACCGGAGATCGCGGTCGTGTTCGCCTCGCTCGCCCACGCCGGCATGCGGTTCACCGCGCCATTCGTGATGGCGAAGACTCCGAAGCCGACGCTCTTCGCGATCGGAATCGATTGCCAACCGACGCCGCCGACGAGGGCGATGTCCGTGTACCCGTCGCCGTTGTAGTCGCCAGTCACCGCACGAACGCCCGGCGTCGCAGCCCATCCGCCGAAGTTGGGGACGATGATGTCGTTGAACTGGAAGTTGCCGAAGCCGGTGCTCAGCACGATCGGGATCGAGCTCATGTTGACGCCGCCGACGAGGGCGAGATCGGTGTAGCCGTCGTTGTTGAAGTCGCCCGTCAACAGCTTCGCGCCGGGGCGCGATGCCAGGGTCGGGAAGCTGGCGGCATTGGAGGTCTTCACCTGGAAGTTGCCGAACCCGAGGTTGAGGGCAACGACGACCGACAGAGAACTCGGCGCGACCGTCATCGCCAAGTCCGTGTAGCCATCTTTGTTGAAGTCACCGGTCACGATCTGCGCGCCCGACATCTGCGCGAGGAATGGAAAGTTCGCGCCGTTGCACACGATGCCGCAGAACACGCTCGAAGCCTGCTGGTTGGTCACTTGAAACTGGCCACTGCCGAAGCTGAACGCGATCGGGATCGTGTTCATCCCCACGCCACCGACGAGCGCGATGTCGGCGAAGCCGTCCTTGTTGTAGTCGCCGATCATCGGTCGCGCCCCAGGCATGGTCGCGAGCTGTGGGAACGACGGCACGGACATGTTGGTCACGTTGAAGGTGCCGCCGCCGAGGTTGAACGCCACCGGGATCGACGCCCAACCGGAGCCGCCGGTGAGAGCGATGTCCGTGTAGCCGTCGTGATTGAAGTCGCCGGCCACCGCCTTGGCGCTGGTCGCGGCGCCGAACATGTTTCCGAAGCCGCCGACGAACGAGTTCGTGATCGTGAACTTGCCGTTGCCATCGCTGAACGCGACCGGGATCGACTGCCAGCCGCCACCGCCGACCAGCGCGTAGTCGGTCAGACCATCGTTGTTGAAGTCGCCGCTCAGCCGCTGAACGCCGGGCGTGCGCGCCCACGCGGAGAAGTCACCGGCGCCGCGGTTCGTCACGGTGAACGTTCCATCGTCGTTCGAGAATGCGACGGGCAGGCCCAGCCCCGATGAACCGAGCAGCGCGATATCGTCGCCGATCGCGAACGGATTCAGCGCCGGCTGAAACGGAGCGGTCGCCAGTACGTTCGCGTGGATTCCCCCGGGGATCGTGGTCACCGCCGAGACACCGAGCGGGACATCATCCAACTGCTGATCGAAGATGATCGGGACCCGAACCTCGAAGGTGTTGCCGAGCGAGAGGCCAGACAGCCTGCCGAACACGCGTCCACCGAAGGTACCTTTCATGGCCCTCTCGGTGAGCTGCCTGCAGAAGTTCGGTGCCCCGACGGGGAGCGGCGTCGATACCCCCGCGGAGTCGATGATGTTGCAGACGACCGTGCCGTTCGTGTCGAAGTGAGCTCCGGCTGGAATGAAGAACTCGAGCGTCACGTCGTCGCCGCAGTTGGCGTTCGCCGTCGCCATGCCGTGCATCACGGTGCTCTGCCCGATGGCGGGTGCTTCCACCGCCGGGTCCACCACGTAGCCCGCCACGAGCGTGGTGGGAGATCCATAGATGCACACGTTGGGGTTGGCGAGGGCCTGAGCCACCGGACCGTCGATGAACATCTCTGCTGCGCGCGCTTCACCATCGATCACGAGCACCGCCGCGATCACCAATCCGAGGAACTGTTTCGTCATGTCTGTCTCTCCTTCCCCGAGGTAGTGCAACTCGCGGCTCGCGCGTTGCCGCCGAGCTCTGCGAGGTGTCGCAGGGGAGAGACGGCGGTCAGCGGAGCGCGCTGATCCGGAGGCCGCTGCTCGGCGAGTTCGGATCGCGGTCCTCGCACGGCGGCGGGCGCCGGCACTGCGCAGCGATCGCCTTCTCGACGTCAGGGAACGCAGCCGCACCCTGGGCCGTCGTCGGTCGCATCATGCGCGGCATCTCGAGACACGCGGCTCCACGCTCCGTCCACCGCGCCTCGAGCCGGCCCGGCGGGCTGAAGTAGAGGACGCCCCCGCCCTGCCAGTCGAGCGCCTGACCCGCGACCGTGAACGCCGTGCCGTCACCGCAGTAATCGGCCGTCAGCATCTTCAGTGTCGCCTGACGATCCTCCCAGTGGGCCGCGTATCCCGCGCCTTGCGACGCGATGGTGTTTCGGGTGAGGTGCATCTTGGACAGCGTGTGGCCCGCGCATCCGATGTTGAACCGGTTCGGATCAGGCACCCGGTTGAGCGTCTTCCGCTCCATGTTGAACCAATCGAGGTCGAACAGGATCGAATCGAGCGGCCCCTGCCCGAAGGTCTCCGCGTTCGACCACATCATATCGCCGTCGGGCCCCATCAAGAACTCGTCGCGCGGAATCCACCGGCCGCCGCACACGTTGGTCCACGTGGTAGGCCCTTCGCCGTACTCCATCAGACCGTACTCGAGCACGTAGGTCTCGACCCATCCGGCCGGCGGAGCGAAGAACGGCATCCTGCCGACCGATGCGATGCGGATCGCGTAGCTCGCACTCCCGTTGAGGGACAGGTGAATCTCGGCGCCGACGAGAGCATCGTGCACGAGTGGCAGGCTGCCGGGCGCGGTCCCGGAGAGCTCGCCGTTCGTGACCTGCAGGCGATAGCTATTACGCCCCTTGACGAACTCGGTGATCGCCAAGCCCTGGTCATTGGCGGAGCCATCCTTCAGCAGGTCGTGGAAACCGTTGTGGTCGACCTCCGGCGAGTTGAAGCCGCAGATCTGCCCCGGGCACGGCCGGCTATCCTGCTCGACAGCAGAGAGCTCGTCGGGAGCAGCGCAGGCACCGACGAGAAGCAGCGTGATCGCGAGGCGAGTGGGCATGAGGCGTGGCTCCTTCAATCGGAGGTAGTGTCGGTCGCGGGGTTCGTGTTGCACGGATTCAAGGAGCGGCCTCGCCGGATCTGTCGCACGACATTCAGCGTCGGACCTGCGACAGCGTGCGCGCCCACTCGTCCGTGTCCTCGACCGAGGCCCCGGCGGGCACGGCGGCGGCGGCGAGCAACTCGCGTAACTCGTTGCGGGCCCTGTGCAATCGGCTCCGGATGGTGACCTCCGGAGCTTCGAAGATCGCGGCGAGGTCGGCCATCCCGAGCTCGCTCCAGTAGTGCAGCTCGAGCAGGGTCTGCTGGTCGACCGGGAGCTGGCGCAGGCACCCGAGGAGCTGCTCGTAGTCCTGGTTGCGGGCGAGCTTGGTCCGCGGCGTGGACACCAGATCGACGATCGATGACGCCTCGAGCTCGACCTGCCGATCCGTGCGCGCCTTCTTGCGCACGAACGCGTAGAGCAGGTTCTTCGCGATCGCGTACAGGAACGTGCGGAAGCTGGCCTCGCGGCGGAACCGGTCCTTCGCGTCGAGGCACGCGAGGAAGGTCAGCTGGACCAGCTCGTCCGCGTCGGTATCGAGCTTGGTCTGGAAGAAGTTGTAGAGCTGGTCGAAGTAGCGCTCGACCAGCAGCTCGCCGGCGCGGGCGTCGCCACCCTGCCAGCGATCCATCAGCTCGTTGTCGTCGCCCGCCATGGGGCCATCTTACGCACCCACCCGGGTCCGGACGGAGCCCACGGGCGGGAGTCGCACGCGATGCGACGGTCGGCGGCACCATCCGTCTGGTTGTAGGTGATGACCCCGCTGTTCCGCCGAATTGCCTTCATGGCCGTGCTTCTGGGTGCCTGTAGCGACGAGGACACCCTGACCGTCAAGCCGCTCTACGACCAGACCACCGGCCGCGTCATGGTGGAGCTGTCCCGCGACCTCTCCGGCGACGAGGCCCTCTACGTGCGGACGCGGCGCGGCACGCTCGGTTCGATCGACTGCATCGAGGTGGCGAACAGCGAGCGCCTGGAAGCATCGGGCAACCCGGTGATCGGCCCCGTCGTGGATCCCGCGCTGACCAAGCCGTTCTACGGACCGGAGTGGGCGAATGATCCGACACCGGCGATGCTCGCATCGCTCGCGAACGGGACCGACTCGATCGTCGACGTCTGCGTGATGAGCGGATCGAAGGTGGTCGTCCAAGCCGAACGCGATCTGTTCAAGGCGTGGGACGACGCGCGCGCGAACGGGCTCGGCGGCAAGGCCGACAACATCGCGAGCGGCGAGGTCCACATCAACACGCCGCAGGTCTATGGCGTGCGTTGCGTCGACGAGCTCGGCGAGATCCCGTTCTTCGAGAAGCGAGCCGATGGGACGTACTCCACGTACAACTGCCTCGACTCGACGCCGATCCCGATGACGGTCACCGCGGCGAACGGCTCGGTCAGCGCGCCACAGAGCGGGACCGTCTCGCAGTGCGATAACCCGCAGTACATCTACTCGCTGTGCGAGGCGGGGCCGCGCGTCGCGACCCGCACCAACGCGCAGGGTACGCGGTGGGTGCTGCTGTGCCGCAAGAGCATCGGCGGCTTCGCGTCGGACCAGTACAACGACATCGCGATGATCGGCTCGAACCCGTTCACCGGGAAGACGTGCTTCTTCCAGAACGCGCTGTACTCCAAGACCGACGGCGGTCACGTGCCACACCCGGCGGATCCCGTGAGCTCGACGAACCTGTGGAGCGGCGTGCACGGTGGCATCGGCAACGGCATCGAGTGCTCGCGCTGCCACGACGCCGACGCGTTCATCCACTCCCCGTGGATCGACGGAGCGAGGGACGCGCAGGGCCGGACGATCGTGCCGAAGATGGGCGTCGATCCGGATCTGCAGCTCGGCGCGAATGACACGCCGTACGCGCTCGTCAACCGGCTGGGCCAGGGCTGGGCGCTGCAGAAGCACCTCGTGTCGCCGCAGGCGAACGCGTGTCTCCGCTGTCACCGCATCGGCGACGGACAGTGGAGCAAGAGCTGGCTGTCGCGACTCGAGGGCACGGACGCGGCGTGGACCGGCATCACCACCGCGACCTACAACCTCCCGGCGCACAAGTTCTGGATGCCGCCGGAGACCGCGTTTCCGGATCAGGCGAGCTGGGACAGCTCGCCGGCGAAGACCGCGCTCGACTTCATCCAGAGCTGCGGCGCGAACCCTGCGGCCGCGGGCTGCGTGTGGGCCGATGTTCCGCAGAGCGTGGGCGGCGAGATGCAGACCGGCAACCTGCGCAACCCTGTCACCGGCACCGACGATGACATCGCGAACCAGGCGACCACGATCCTCGGCATGAACCGCAACGCGCCGTCGCAGATCTGCGCCGAGTGCCACGCGCCGAACCAGACCACGCTCAACACCTGGCAGGAGAGGACCGACGTGGCGCTCGGTCAGTGCCTGCAGGCGACGACCGGCAACATGCAACGCACCGAGCAGTTCGCCGACCAGCACGTCGCGCAGCACGAGTTCAAGACGTTCGGTCCGTTCGACGTGGCCGCGGGCGGCAAGATCGACGTCCACATGACCGGCACGGGCGACGCCGACCTCTACGTCAAGCGCGGCGCCGCGGTGTCCACCGGCGTCTATGACTGCCGTCCGTACACCGGTACGGCAAACGAGGACTGCGTCGCGTCGCCCACGTTCAACGCGAGCGGCCCCGCGAAGTTCTGGGTCGGGCTCGATGGCTACACCGATGCGACCGCGTCGATCACGGTGACCTACCAGGCGCCGGGCACGACGATGAAGACGCCGGCAGAGATCGTCGACTGCATGCGCCTCGATCCAGGTCACCTCGACTCGCCGTTCGCGCCGGGCAAGGTGGGCATCTACGCGGCGGCGGCGCACCTCGGCTGGTTCCAGGACACGTTCCGCGCCGCGTTCCCGGCGACCGCTCCGGGCAATACCGCGGAGACCTGGGCGCTGCAGTACGGCCGGTTCAAGAGCCGCGCGCAGATGCCGAAGGGCAACCACCCGCGGCTGACGCAGGGCGAGTTCGATATCGTCGCCGAGTGGTTCGCGCGCGGACTGCCGAGGCTGGCGACCTACATCGCACCGGATACCGGCCCGACATCGTGCACGACCACGGTGTCATCCGCGGTCGGCGCACACGCGACCCAGATGGCGACGCAAGGCTGGTCCACCGTCAACCGCACCGCGGGCATCACCATGTACGGCTGCGGCGCGGCACAGGATCCGCGCGCGTGCCTGACCGCGATGACGAACGCGAACAGCACCGCGTACGGCACCGGCTGGGCCACGCGCGGCACCATCCGCATCCTGCGCGACCTCGCGTTCTCGACGGTGTTCTGGATGCGGAGCTCGCCGGATGGTCGGTTCGTGGCGAACGGCGCCTCCGGCGGATCCGGCGCGGTGATCAGCGATCTTCTCGTCAACAAGGACATCCGCGTCACCGCAGCCTACGACCCGGGGTTCTTCCCGGATAACCGCGGCTGGGTGTTCCAGGGCACGCCGATCGGCGCGGGGTTCTGCACCATGGGCCTCCTCACCGCGGATCCGGACACCATCAACTTCGGCGAGGCGCAGTGCAGCACCGTCGACGGGGTGAGCCTGTACCAGCACCTCGGCAGCGCCCTGAACGGCGGCGACTACTTCGTGGTCAACAGCCAGTTCACGAGCGACTTCCCCGGCGGCGGCGTCAACCGCGATCCCTACACGGGCTTCGGGCAGACGGCGCAGATCAAGCTGACGCCGATGCTCTACAACGGCACGCGCTACGTCGGGAAGCCGCCGGTCTCGATCGTGGCCCCTTCGGAGGGCGACAGCGTACTCTCGCCGTCGACGAAGCTCGTGGTCAGCCGGTTCGGCAACGATGGCAACCAGCTCGGCTTCGTGCTGCGCAAGGTCAACGCGACGCCGAACGCCGCGTCGTACGACGTCACGGCGCCGGAGATCGGTCGCTACTGCGTGCAGGGCGGCAAGCCGGCGATCTCGTTCGACGAGCGCTACATGGTGTTCCACCACTACGTCGGCCCGGCGGACTACGCCGACCTCGGCTTCGCATCGGCCACCGATCCGACGTTCCAGCTGATGCTCCAGAAGGGCACGGCGAACCTCGTGCTCCTGGATCTCACGACCGGCGTGTCGACGCGGATCACCAACATGCACCCGGGCCAGTACGCGCTGTACCCGCACTTCCGCTCGGATGGCTGGATCTACTTCCTCGGCCGCGACCTCACCACGGGCAAGGAGTACGTGGCGGCGACCGACGCGGCGCTGCAGCTGACGATGCCCGCCGGGCCGACCACGGTGATGCTCGATCCGCACGACGCGACGGTCTCCGCGGGCGGCAGCGTGGCGCTCACGGTGACGCTCGACGCGGTCGCGCCGGCCGGTGGAACGCAGGTCGCGATCGCGGTGGTGCCGTCGACGGGCGGCACCGCTCCGGCCACCGTCACCGTGCCCGCGGGGCAGAGCAGCGTGGGCTTCACGTTCGTCGACTCCGCCACGTCCGGCACCGTCGCGGTGCGCGCGACGATGGGCGCGAGCACGGCCACCGCGACGATGACGGTCGCGACGAGCGGCACCACGCACCTCGTGATCAACGAGGTCGACTACGACATGACCGCGACCGACAACGCGGAGTTCATCGAGATCTACAACCCGTCGACAGCCGCGGTGGCGCTCGGGGGAAAACAGGTGCTGCTGGTCAACGGTGCGAACGGCGCGATCTACGCCACGATCAACCTCACCGGATCGATCGCCGCTGGCGGCTACCTCGTGATCGCCGGCGCGAACGTCACCGTGCCTGCCCCGGCGGTGAAGCTCGACCCGGGCTGGACCACCGACAAGATCCAGAACGGCGCGCCCGATGGCATCGCGCTGGTCGATACGGCGTCGCACACGCTGATCGATGCGCTGTCCTACGAGGGCTCGATGACCACGATCAACCTGCCGGGCTTCCCCGCGCCGGTGTCGCTGGTCGAGGGCACCGGCGTGAGCGTGTCGGATGCGGCGAGCGCCGGGTCGATGTGCCGCCGCGGCAACCAGGACACGAACAACGCGATGGCCGACTGGAAGCTGTGCACCGCCCCGACCGCGGGCGTGGCGAATCCGCCGTAGGGTGAGGCCCGCTACGTCGCAGCCACTGGCCGTCGGCTACAATATCCCTACGGTGGTGGACGACCCTCGCACGCTCCGTGATCCGCTTCCGGCTGACACGGGCATCCGGACGGCCACGACGCCCGCCGCAGCGACCTTACGCACGCCGGGGGCGGAGCTCGCCACGGCGGGTGTGTCGGGCACAGAAGATACGCAGATCACGCCAAGCGCCTCCCGCCACGTCTCTCCCCTCGTTGCTCCGCAGCAGGATGTCCCCGCGGCGATCGTCGACCCGGTGCGCTACGTGATTCGCAAGGAGCTGGCTCGCGGCGGCATGGGGCGGATCTCGATCGCAGACGATCGCGTGCTTGGACGTAGCGTCGCGATCAAGGAGATGCTCGGCGACTCCCCGGATCACGTCGCGCGGTTCCAGCGCGAGCTCACGCTGACCGCGCGCCTCCAGCACCCTGGCATCGTCAGCGTCCACGACGGGGGCGTGTGGCCCGACGGCAAACTCGTCTACATCATGCGGCTCGTCAGCGGCGAGCCCCTCGAGCTCAGGATCGGTCGCTCGAGGACCATCGAGGAGCGGATGGCGCTGGTCCCGAACGTGATCGCCGCCGTCGACGCGCTCGCCTACGCGCACTCGCAGGGGATCATCCACCGAGATCTGAAGCCCGCGAACATCCTCCTCGGGGACTTCGGCGAGACGGTCGTGATCGACTGGGGGCTGGCCAAGGATCTCCGCGCGCTCGGTGCCGAGCCGGGCGGTGCGGGGTATTCGGGCCCACCCGCGATCAGCGGCAGCGGCGCGGACACCGTGGAGGGAGACGTGATCGGTACGCCCGCGTACATGCCCCCGGAGCAGGCCCGCGGTGGGGGCAACGTCGACGAGCGTGCGGACGTCTACGCCCTCGGTGCGGTGCTCTATCACGTGCTCGCCGGATCGGCTCCGTACCCAGGGCGCTCGTTCGAGGCGCTGACGGCCGTGCTCGCCGGCCCACCGACTCCGCTCGGCGAGCGCGCCGCCGGCATCCCTCACGACCTGCTCGCGATCGTCGAGCGCGCGATGGCCACCGATCCGGACGCGCGCTACCGCTCGGCGGCCGAGCTTGGCGTGGAGCTCAAGCGGTTCCAGAATGGTCAGCTGGTGGCAGCGCACCGGTACACCGCGTGGCAGCTGGCCCGCCGATGGATCCGGCGGCGGCGAGCGCCCGTCGCCGTCGGCCTGATCGCGATCGCAGCTCTCGGCGTGGGCGGGATCCTCAGCGTCCGGCGGATCGTCGCCGAGGAGGAGCGCGTGTCTGCCGCTCTCGCACTGGCCGAACATCACCACACCGAGGCTGTTCAGCGCGGCGCTGACGCGGAGCGGCTGCTCGACTTCATGATCTTCCAGCTGCACGACAAGCTCCAGCCGCTCGGTCGCCTCGAGCTCCTCGCCGGGCTCGCGCAGACCATGCAGACGTACTATCGGGATCACGACGCCAGCTCGCCCGAAGATCAGCGCAGGCGCGCGCGGGCGCGGAGCAATCTCGGCAACGTGCTCCAGGCGAAGGGCGACGCGCCCGGCGCTCTCCGCGAGCACGAGGCCGCGCTGGACACGCTGACCGCGCTCGCAGCACGGGCGCCCCTGGATCGCACGCTCCAGTTCGATCTCGCGAACAGCCTCATCGCCGTCAGCAAACAGCGGATGACCGTGGGCAAAGGGCTCGAGGCGCTCGACGCGGCGATGCGCGCAGCCGAGCTCGCCGAGCGCCTGCGCACCACGGCACCCGATCGCGGTGCCGCAAGCCGGCTGGTGGTGGCAGCGCGCGTCGAGGTGGGGCACCGTCAGGAAGAACGAGGCGAGATCGGCGCCTCGATCGCGACGTATCGCTCTGCCCTGGAGGTCGCCTCCGCGCTCGCCGCCTCGAGCGGAGTCGAGGACGATGCGGCTCTCGTCTCCTTGTGCCGCGAGAACATCGGCGACCAGCTGATGGCCCAAGGGAACGTCACCGCCGCCCTGGTCGAATATCGGACCGCGCTCGCGATCGACACTGCCGCGGCCGCGCGACATCCGGATGACACCAATCTCGAGAACCGTCTGGTGCTCGG
>JAYVLW010000347.1:0-26885 GCA_043759315.1 Myxococcales bacterium | reverse complement strand
GTCGTGGAGCTCGGGATGGAGCAGCTTGATCGCGATGTCGCGCTCGAGGGCAGGGTCCCATGCTTGCCACACCACCCCCATGCCACCGGCGCCGAGCCTCTTGTCGAGCCGATAGCGGCCGATCTGCTGGGGCCCCTTCTCGGCGGTCGAGGCCACGTGGCCCACGGCTTCGCGGCAGGTCTCGCAGCCATCCAGGTGCTTCTCGATCAGGTGTTTCTGAGGGGCATCGAGCGCATGCTCCACGAACGCCGTCAGGTCATCGTCGGACGGGCACCCGCGCGCGTCGATGGTGCGCACCCCGCTGTCCACACCCAGATCATGACACGTCTCGCCCACGGCAGTGGTCGAGGTCCCTGGATCGGTATCGGTCATGTGGGTCCGGACGCCGGGCATCGCCGGGCCGTATCTCACTCTCGGCTTACCGTGAACGTGCGCGTTGTTCGGCGCGGGAGGGCTAGGGTGAAGTCTCGGATGACCACCAGCCGCGCGGATGCCCGCATCCTGATCGTCGACGACGAGGAGGACACTGCACTCCTCCTCCGCGACGTCTTGCTGCGCCGCGGGTTCACCGTCGATGCCGTGTTCTCGGGGGCCGAGTGCCTCGCATTCATGCGACGGGACCCCGTGGACGTGGTGATCTCCGACGTCCAGATGCCGGGCATGTCGGGCATCGAGCTCTGCGACCAGTTGTACCGCCGGTATCCCGACTGCGCGCCGATCGTACTCACCGGCTACGGCCAGCTCGACACCGCGGTCGCCGCGCTCCGTGCCGGCGCGTGGGACTTCCTGACCAAGCCCGTGAAGAGCGAGGTCCTCGAGGTCGCGATCGATCGCGCGCTCGAGCACTTCGCGCTCCAGCGCGAGGTCAAGCGGCTCGAGCTGCAACGTGTGTCGACCGAGCCGATCGAGGACATGCTCGGCGACTCGTCCGCGATCCGCGAGTTGCAGGAGCTGATCCGCCGCGTCGCCGCGACCGATGCGACCGTCCTGATCCAGGGCGAGTCGGGGACCGGCAAGGAGACCGTCGCGCGCGCACTCCACCGCCTCTCGGCGACGCGCAGGAACGAGCCGCTCGTCGCGGTCAACTGCGGGGCGATGCCGGCTCCGCTGCTCGAGAGCGAGCTGTTCGGCCATGTCGCCGGCGCGTTCACCGATGCGAAGTCAGCGCGGGAGGGTCTGTTTCTCCAGGCCGGCTCCGGCACGATCTTGCTCGACGAGATCGGCGAGATGCCGCTCGAGATGCAGGCGAAGCTCCTCCGCGTGATCCAGGAGCGAGCACTGCGCCCGGTGGGCGGTGATTCCGAGGTGCCGTTCGACGCCCGTCTGATCGTCGCCACCAACCGAGATCTCGAGACCGAGGTCGAGGAGGGGCGGTTCCGCGAGGATCTGTTCCACCGGATCAACGTCGTCTCGATCCAGGTGCCCGCCCTGCGCGCGCGCACCGGCGACGTCCTGCTCCTCGCGAAGGCGTTCCTCGAGCGCGCGGCCTCGCGCAAGCAGACGTTCCTCCACGGCATCTCCCGCCGTGCGTCGCAGCTGCTGGTGGACTACGACTGGCCGGGCAACGTGCGAGAGCTCGAGAACTGCATCGAGCGCGCGGCCACGCTGTGCCGTGGGGACGAGATCGATGTCGATGATCTGCCGAAGAAGGTGATCGAGCACCGCAGCACGCGGCTCGAGATCTCGACCGCGTCACCCGCCGAGTTGCTCACGCTCGACGAGATGCAGCACCGCTATGTGCGCCAGGTGCTCGCCGCGGTCGGTGGCAACAAGACCCAGGCAGCCCTGATCCTCGGCATCGATCGCCGCTCGATCTACCGCCGCCTCGAAGCGCAACGCGCGCCCGCCGAGACCTGATCACGGGCCGGCGATGCGGCCGCTGAAGTCGTCGACCGCCTTCATGCCCACGCCCATCGCGCAGCCCATGGCCGCCGTGATCGCGCCGTCCTTCACGCTGCGCGGCCGGCCGCCGTAGACCAGCGCCTGACCGGCGCCGGTCACGCACGCGGCAGCGTACTCGCGGCCGACCTGCCCCCACGTGCGGCTCTGTGGCCCGTCGTCCTGCGAGCGCTGCGGTGCCGCGGAGGCGCCACCGGTGACGAGGGCAAGGGACGCGTCGTCGATCGTTTGGATGGTCATCATGGTCGGAGGTTGGTGCAGCGCGGATGCCATCTTGATCGGGAGCTATCTCCGCGATCCTTCACTTCGTGGGGTGGCTTCCGGGGCTTCCTCGGTGTCTGGGACGGCGCCCCACAGGGCCTGTCTACTGCGAGCGACATGGGGTAGGGTCCGGCTCGTGAGCGGCAAGCCTCAGCAGACGTACATCCTCCACACCGTCGGCATCGCCATCGTGCTGGTGATCGCACTCGTGGTTTTCTTACGCTCGAAGTGGGGCTGAGGTCGTACCTCTCCGCCGACGAGCCCATAGCGGACGTTGGCGCGCTCACGATCGCTTCTCGACGAGACCGGACAATCCGGTGGCCGCCGCTACGGCTCTTGCGACCCGGGACGGTTGCCGTCGGTAGTGGTTGCGCACTCCCTCGACGAGCGCTGTAGTTGAGGAGATGGGTCACGTCTCCTCCTCCTCGCCGTCGCCGATCCGACCCGCGGTCGTGTCCGGCGGAACGGTGGCGCAGCGCCCGTGGGCAGCGACGCTGGCGGCGATCGGGATCGGTGGGCGCTCGGGTCAGCTCACGCTGCGCAGCAGCACCAACAAGGTCTACCGGATCGCGTTCTCGCACGGCATCGTGGTCGGCGCGACATCGCCGCTTGCCGCGGACTCGGTGTCTCGCATCGCGCTCGCCCACCACATGATCAGCCCGGCGCAGGCCCAGCAGATCAAGCGGACACTGGGCAAGGCGGGGGCGGATGATGTCGATCGGTTCGCGGAGGCGACCGGGCTCCCGCCGTTGCAGGTGCAGCTGCTCAAGCGCCGCGTGATCATCCAGCGCACCGCGCGCACGTTCGAGGTCGAGGCCGGCGAGTACCAGGTCGATGATCGGATCGGGATCCCGGTGTTGCTCGGTGTCGAGGTCGATGTCCGCGCGGCGATCTACTTCGGCGTCCGCATGAACCTGGCGCAGGAGCGGCTGACCGCCGATCTTCGCCAGCTCGGCGCTCGGTTCGTGCTGCGCGGCGATGCGCTCGCCGAGCTCGCGCGGTACGAGCTCGGCGACGCCGAGCAGCCCGTGATCGACGCCCTGCGCGAGGGTACGAGCATCCCCGAGCTCGAGGCCACGCATCGCGAGCTCGATCCGCGGATGACGCTCGCGGTGCTGGTGGCGCTCGCGGCGTGCGATGCGATCGTCCACGCCGAGCTGCTCACCCGCGTCCCCACGCCCCAGGATACCTCGCTGTCGCGCACGCCGACGCCGCGCGAGCCCACCGTGACCCGCGTACCGACCCCGCGCCAGCCGACGGCGTCGTGCGTGCCCGTCGTGATCGCCGAGGATCCGGAGATCGTACCTGCGCGCTCGTCGTCCCCCACCCGCCCGCCGAGCGTGCCGCGGGCGGTCACCTACCGCGCCTTCACCGATCCGTTCCTCGAGGTGCAGTCCACGACGCAGCGGCCGAGCCCACTCTCGTTCGCGCAGGTCAAGCGGCTGATCTCGACGCGCGCGGCGCTCCTCGGCACCGGCTGCGATCACTTCGAGTTCCTCGGGATCCCGTTCGATGCGTCGGTCGCAGAGGTGCGCGCGGCGTACGTCGAGATAGCGCGCTACCTGCGGCCGGAGCGGCTCAAGGAGCTCGGCATCGTCGACGCTCAGCACGATGCGCGCAGCGTGTTCGCGCAGGTCGTGATCGCGTACACCGTCCTCACCGATCCGTCCCGCCGCGCCGAGTACATGGCGATGCTGCGGGCGGCCGCTCGCTAGGCCACCCAGGCTTCGCTGCGCGACCACAGCTCGGAGGCGAGGGCCAGGTCGCGCCCCGGAGCACTCGCGGACTGCGGACGCGCACGCCTGTCGTAGTAGCGGCCGCTCTCGCCATCGAGATCACTGGCCGCGCGGATCGTGGAGTACGCGCCTTGCTGCGTGGTCAACATCGTCAGCTTGAACAGCGGGCGGATCGGCCACGGGAGGCGCTGCCAGATGTTGGAGGCCACCCGGCCGGGGTTGACCGCGTAGGTCGTGACGTTCGTGCCCTCGAGACGGCGCGCGAGCTCCGCGCAGAACAGGACGTTGCCGAGCTTCGACGCGGCGTACTCCGGCAGGCCGCTGATCGATGCGGTCGGCCTGCGGACGGCGTCCCAGTCGAGGCCCTTCGCCTTGAAGTGGCTCCCGCTCGCGACGTGCACGATGCGCGCGGGTGCGGAGCCGCGGAGTCGATCGAGCAGCAAGTTGGTGAGCAGGAAGTGGCCGAGGTGGTTGACGCCGAAGTGCAGCTCGAAGCCATCGCTCGTCAGTCCGCGCTGGCCCGCGACCCCGGCGTTGTTGACGAGAACGTGAAGCGGTTCGTCGCGCGCGAGCAGCTCGGCGGCGGCGGTGCGCACGCTCGACAGGCTGCCGAGGTCGCACGCGATCGCCTTCACATCGTCGTGACCGGCGCGCACGCGAAGATCGGCGATCACCGGCGCCGCCTTGTCGAGCGAGCGGCAGAGGAGGCGAAGGCGCGCGCCGCGACTCGCGAGATCCTCCGCGACCGCCTGGCCGATCCCGATGTTGGCACCCGTGATCACGACGACCTTGTCTCGGAGCTCCACGGGGCGGACCGTAGGGCCCGGTGCGGTCGCCGTCGAGGCCAGACCGCCGGGTGTCAGAACGTATCGAGCGTGCAACGACGGTCGAGACCGCGCGTTCACGCCATGTCGCGGAAACCCGCTGGAACGATGGCCGATGCGGTTGGCACGGAGGGTGCTCGTGCGGCGGTATGATGCGCCGGATGTACCGCACGGTTCTGCTCGCGACGTTCGTCACGGCGTGCGGTGGAACCGGTGCGCGGCAGCCGCAGCTGGTCGAACCGCGGCTCGTCACGTCGGTGCACGGCCAGCAGTGGTATCGCGCGAAGTCGACGTGCGCGCAGGGCCCGTACGAGATCGAGATCCCGGCGGCAGAAGCGCGGTGGGGGCAGGGTGTGGACCTGGTGCTCGCCACGCCGCGCAAGCTCGCGCTGCACGCGGTGTTGCTCGTCGACGACAAGCAAGTGACGAGCGCCGATGCGGTGTTCGACGCGACGGGCCGGATCCAGGGCAAGCCCGACAACGCACGCTGCCTCGCCGACGCGAAGGAGCGGCTCGTGCTGCGCTCGACCGGCAGCGGTTCCGGACCGCCGGGCACACCGGGCACGCCGACGCGGCCTGGAACGCTCGTGGTGCCTCCACCCGTTCCATCGGACCCCGGAGCCGGGCTCGATCTCGAGACGGGGGTGCTCACCGGGACGGCGACGCTCCTCAGCTTCGAGCTTCCGGCGCTCGTCGCCGGCGTCCCGGTACCGCGGATCCGCATCCGGTTCTGGTCGATCGAGCCGAACGACCTGCTCGACGTGCACTTCGGCGTGATCCAGGTGATCAAGCACCCGAACGTGAGCGAGGAGCAGTACGTCGCACATCTGCGATGGAAGGCCGAGGAGGCGGAACGTTCGCGGCTGCGTCTGGTGGAAGAGCAGCGGATCGCCGACGAGGAATGGCGGCGCAGGCACCCTCCGAGCGCGAACATCTCGGCTACCGTCGCCGTCCACGTCGATGTCGAGGCCGAGCGTGCGAGAGAGATCGAGCGCGAGGTCGCGCGCAAGCGGCGCGAGGCGGCCGAGGCAGAGCGCGCGCGGCGCCGCACGGAGCATTGCGCGGCGCACCCCGGTGATCGCGGCTGCTGGGGCGCCGGCGGGCTCGAGGTCCACCTCGATCTCGAGCGTCACCGGCGCGAGCGCACGGACTACTGCGCCGCGCATCGCGAGGACGCGCGGTGCTGGACCGGCGCCGACTGGTCGGAGCGTAACCGGGTGTGGAACGGCCGCGCGCGGGAAGCGCTCGCACCGCCGAAGCTGCCCGACGGTCCGCCTCCCGCCGCGCTCGTCGAGGTGATTCCGCCGAAGCTCAGCGCGCACGCCGACTGGCGCGCGGGCTACTGGGAGTGGACCGCCGGCACCTGGGTGTGGCTCGCCGGCATGTGGCGCGTTCCCGACGAGGACATCGCGAGCGAGCAGACCACCACCGCGCCAGCCGCACCGCCGCCCGTGCAGGTCGAGGTGGCGCCGATCGCGCCGGTGCCGGCGGCCGTGTGGATCGCCGGGTTCTGGCAGTGGAACGGCACGTCGTGGGTGTGGATCACTGGCTCCTACCAGCTGCGCCCCGAGCCTCGCGTGCAATGGCGCCAGCCGGAGTGGCGCGCACGCGGCCGCGTCCACGTGTTGATCCCCGGCGGCTGGGTGCGGATCGGAGGAGGCCGCTGATGCGCGCGCTGATCCCACTCGCGCTCGCGGGCTCGCTGTCTGGTTGCGGAACGTTCTGGGTGGCCACGCAGGCGTTCGGCGCGCAGAGCGTGTGGGACGAGGGCGTCCGCGAGGTCTCCGTGCCGCAGCCCGGCGTGCAGGAGCGGCTGGCCGTGAATCTCCCGCTCGCGGCCGACTACCCGCAGACCGCCACCGGGCAGACCGGCACCGCACCCCTGCCATTCGCGCTGACCTGCAGGACCGACCAGCGCGCGAAGGACGTCGTCTATCACTCGGCGTTCCGCTACGGGAAGCGCTGGAAGTGGATGGCCGGTCTGTCGGTGCTCGTGGAGGGAGCGATCGCCGCGGCGTTCATTGCCATTCGCCAGCCCGAGAAGCCGCAGAACCTCGGGTTCGGCGTGTACATGGCCGCCGACGCCCTGCTGACGACCGGCCTGTTCTTCATCCCGCGCAAGGAGATCTATCGCCACGACGACCGGCCGATCGTCACGCCGGTGCGCAGTGATTGCCCCGAGGGCATGACCCTCGCGATCGGTGGCGAGAGGTTCCCCGTCGACGCCGCCGGCAGGATCGGCGAGGTCGGCGACGCCGCGCTCGATGCGTGGATGAGCGCGCCGAGCGGACCGTTGCTCCTCGAGGTCGCGGGGCAGACCCGCACGTTCGATGTCGGATACGCCGAGCAGTGCGTGTGGCAGCGCGACCATCACCGCGATCGGCCGGCGACGTGTACCGCCGGCGTTGCGCTGCGTTCGTTGCTCGTCGCGATCGAGGTCCCGGTCGGGACGCTGAGCACCATCGCGGGACCCTGAACTAGCTCCAGCCTCAGGAGCCAGAGGCTGCCAGGACTGCTTCCAGCCGCTCGAGCAACTTGTTGCTGTCGGCCGGTTGCGACGCTGTGGGTGCGTAGGCCTCGAGCTGGATCAAGAGCTGATCCGTCGATGCGTGGCGGCCGCGCAGGCGCTGGGCGGCCTGGTAGGCGCGGTCCATCATCTCCGCCGCGGTGCGCGGGCTGATGTCGACGAGCTGGCGCGCGTTCGCGATCGACTCGCGCATCTGCTCGAGCGCGCGCTGGTCGTGGACGAGCAGCACCTCGCGCTGGTTGATCGATCCCAGCGACTCGAGGTACTTGACGAGCCCCTCGCTGGTCAGCCGCGCGAGCGAGGACGGCTGCGAGCTGAGATCTCGCTCGAACTCGACCATCTGCCAGCGATCCGCGGGCCGCATCGCGCGGCACACCACGGAGCCGCAGAAGGTCTTCAGCATGTCCCGGATGGTCGCGAGCGCGTCCGGGTGGGCGATCGTGAAGTCGCTCTGGAGGATTGCGTTGTGCTGGGCGAGGTTCGTGCCGAGCTCGGCGAGGCCGCGGCGCACGAGCAGCGCGCGGCCGAGCGAGGTCAGGTACCCGGGCACCACGGTCGCGGGGTTGACGTCGGGCACGAACGTCTCGAACACCGCCGAGACGAGCGCGTGGACGCCTTCGCTCGCGGAGCTGCAGGTGTCGTCGAGGAGGCCGAGCACCTGGTTGGTCTCGTTCGCCGCGAGCGCCACGTCCATGCGGCCGAGTGCATCGGTCTGCTGCGAGCGCAGGCCGTATTCGATCGACAGACACTTGTCGATCACGCGCGCCCACTTCTCGGTGTCGCCCTCGGGACCTTGCTCGCTGAAGCCCTCGAGCAAGTTACCGACGTCCAGCGATCCGAGATCGAGGTCCGAGCTCGCCACCGCGGGTGCGCCGCCGCCCTCGAGATCGCCGAAATCGAAGCTCGCGCCCTCGTCGATCGCGGGGGTCGCCGACGGCAGCTTCTCGCCCTCGAGGGACCGGATGAGCTCGAGCAGCGCGGAGAGGCCGCTGAACGTGGTCGCCCACAGCTTGCGCAGGCTCACGGCGTTCGCGGAAGGATCCAGCGGCGCGTCGCGACTGCCGACAAACCGCTCGTAGAGGCTCTCGTCGAGACGCTTCAGATCATCGAGTGCGCGCAACGCGAGCTGCACCAGCTCGCCCGCCTGCGTTTGAATGCGCGGCGTGGCGATGGCCTTCTGAAGTCTGGCGTCCACCGGCACCCGAGTTTCTCACGGCCAGACGACCGCGGCCAACTTCATGGTTTCACCGGCAGTTTCGTGGCCGTGCATCGCCCCAGGCCGTGGTTCCGTCGCGCAGGACGAGGCCCATGCACACGCCTCTGGTGGCATCCGCGAGGCGGCCGAGCGGGAACATCTCCTCGATCGTGAGGCGATCTGTCACCCAGCTGCCGCACGGCTGGCAGAACTCGAGGATCGCGAACCGCAGCTCGTCATCCCCGACCTTGATGTCCCGCGGATTCCTGCCGTTCGCCACGTCTTGCTGGTGGCGTCGGAGCCGGAGCAGCAGGCTCGTGCCATCCATGGGCGCGTCCTCGTGCAACGTCTTCGTTCGCGACACGTTGGACGGCGTGCAGCTGCATGCCTCGTCCGGGGCCGGCTCGCTCTTGCAGGCCGCGAGCATGGCGATGCAGGCAAGCGCGCGGCCGAGCATGGGGCATCGTACTACGGGCGAGGCGACAGTCGCGCGAACCACTCGCCGAGGAGCTGGACGAGGTTCCAGGTCTGCGCGTTCGGCGACGGTGTGACGTGGAGGTGCGTGCGCAGCTTTGGCAGCATCGCGCGGGTCGCCGCGACCAGCGCATCCGTGCGCAGCAGCGGGAGGCTGGTCGGTCGCACCATCCGGCTCGGCACGATCACCGTCGAGGTGCCCGAGACCACCGAGACCATCTTGCCGTCGGCGTCCGAGATCGCGATCCGTAGCTCGGCGACGATCGAGACCTCTGCATCCGCGGGTTCGACGGTCAGCCTCACCACGCCGACGTCGATCTGCCGGTCCGTCGCGAGGGACTCGCTGCTCACCCATGCATCGAGCACGGCCTTGATCGTCTGCGCGTTGGCGCGCCGGTCCTCCGCGCTCTGCCCGCTCTCCGAGTGATCGGAGGAGGTCACGAGGATGCCATCCGCTGCGGCGCTCCCGGCCATCTGTGCGCACAGGACGATGGCGATGAGGTAGCGGCGCATGCCCACTACCGTGAGCACCATCCGTGCCGGCCGGTTACCCCAAGATCTCGTCGTGGGTTCAGGTACTTGGGAACCTGAACCGGCGAACCGGCGAGCTGCCTGGCGACAGGCCCAGTAGCCGTGTGCGCCGACCGCACGGCGCGTACCGCCGCGGATGTAGGCTGCCACCATGCGGTGGAGTGCGCTGCTCGTGATCGCCGCGTGCAGCGGCGGGAGCGCCGCGACCGGCGATCCGCCGTTGCCCGGCGTGGCCTTCGCGGATCCCGTGCTCGCGGCGCGGCTCGCGGCGGCGAATGCGGCGCGCGGCGAGCCGGTGCATCCGTTCACCAATCGCCTCGCGTTCGAGACGAGTCCCTATCTGCTCCAGCACGCGCACAACCCGGTGAGCTGGTACGCGTGGGGCGACGAGGCGTTCGATCGGGCGCAGCGCGAGGGCAAGCTGGTGCTGGTCAGCGTGGGCTACTCGACGTGCCACTGGTGCCACGTCATGGAGCACGAGTCGTTCGAGAGCGAGGAGGTCGCGGCGTACATCAACGCGAACTTCATCTGCATCAAGGTCGATCGCGAGGAGCGACCGGATGTCGACGCCGTGTACATGAGCGCGCTGCTCGCGATGAGGACCAGCGGTGGCTGGCCGATGAACGTGTTCACGGACGCCGAGCGGCGCCCGGTGTTCGGCGCGACGTACATGACGCGACCGCAGCTCCTGGGGCTGCTGCGTCAGCTCCGCGGGCTGCAGTCGACGGATCCGGATCGGCTCGACGCGACCGCGCGGGATCTGGTCGCCGGCCTCCAGCGTCCCGCTGTGCCCGGGGCCGGCCTGCCGGGCGCCGAGGCGATCGAGCGTGGAGCGCGCAGCCTCGCGCGGGTGTTCGATCCGCAGTCGGGCGGCTTCGGGCAGGGAACCAAGTTCCCGAGCCCGCCGGATCTCGAGCTGCTCCTCCGCTACTTCCGCCGCACGAACGATGCGGACGCGCTCGCGATGGTGACGTTCACGCTCGAGAAGATCGCGGCGGGCGGCATCCACGATCACCTCGCCGGCGGGTTCCATCGCTACGCCACCGACCGCAACTGGCTGGTGCCGCACTTCGAGAAGATGCTGTACGACAACGCGCAGCTCGCGCGCGTGTTCCTCGAGGCGCACCAGATCAGCGGCGAGGAGGGGTTCGGCGACGCGGCGAGGAGCACGCTCGCGTACCTGCGCGACGAGATGACCTCGCCCGAGGGTGGCTTCTACTCCGCCACGGATGCGGACAGCCGCACGCCCGCGGGGACGCTCGAGGAGGGTTACTACTTCACGTGGACACCCGCGGAGGTCGAGGCGGTGCTCGGCCCCGGCGCGGGTGGGCACGCACGCGCGTGGTACGCGGTCGGCGGCTCCGCGGCCGTTGATGGCCGCAGCGTGCTGCACACCCCGCGCACGCTCGCGGATCTCGCGGCGACCCTGGGGAGCGCCGATCCGCGACAGCTCGAGCTCGAGCTCGAAGCGTCGCGCGTGAGCCTGCTGCGCGATCGCACCCGGCGCACGGCACCGGCGCTCGATGACAAGATCCTGACCGGCTGGAACGGCCTCGCGATCTCGGCGTTCGCACGCGCGGGGTTCGCGTACGACAGCGCCGAGGATCGCCGCATCGCCGCGAAGGCCGCGGAGTTCGTGCTGACACACCTGCGGACACCCGATGGCGGCCTTGCGCGCAGCTATCGCGACGGACGCGCGAGCCAGGTCGGCACGCTCGAGGACTACGCGTACCTCGCCGCGGGCCTCCTCGACCTGTTCGAGGCCACGTGGGATCGGAAATGGCTCGACGCTGCGATCTCGATCGCGCGCGAGCTGGATCGCCGGTTCGCCGATCCGTCGGGTGGCTACTTCGCGACCGACGCCGGCGGCGAGCGCCTGCTGGTGCGCGCGAAGCCCACCGACGATGGCGTCCTGCCGTCCGCGAACGCGGTGGCGATCGACGTCCTGCTGAGACTCGAGACGCTCACCGAGGACGCGAGCTGGCGCGAGAAGGCCGACCTCGCGCTCGGCGCCTTCGGCGGCATCCTCGCGGCGGAGACGCGCACGCCGGCGCTGCGCGGCGCCCTCGACCGCGCGCTCGATACCGCGCTCGAGATCGTGATCGTCGCGCCCACCGATCTGGCAGCCGCACAGCCATTGCTCGCGGAGGTCCGCAAGCGCTACCTGCCGAACGCCACGGTCATCGTCGTCACCGAGGCGCAGCTGCACGCGCTCGTGCCCCTGGTGCCGATGCTGGACGGCAAGCAGGCCCTCGGCGGCGAGCCGACGGCCTTCGTGTGCGAGCGGTCGGCGTGCAAGCAGCCGACGAAGGTTCCGTCCGAGCTCGGCGCGCAGCTCGACGTGACGAAGCCGCTGTTGCCCGACCGGTCCCCGCGACCGCTGCGTTAGGGCTTGAAGCGGTTGTCGCGCACGCCGGAGACGCCGAACGTGGAGTCACCGACCGCGTTGCGGACCGTGAGCAACACGGACCGCCACGAGCTGCGGCCGCCGTGCTCGATGCCCCACACCAGCTTCGCGACCGCCGGGCCCGCGAACATGTTCGCGTCGGCGGTGACCTCGACGACGCTCGACATGATGTCGAGCTTGGCCCACGAGTCGCCCTTACCGTGGAGGATGGGCTTCACGTAGTACTCGTAGCCGAGGCAGCCGCCGTAGAGGAAGATCTGGTAGAAGCCCGGGTACGTCGGGCGCTGCCAGAAGTCCGACGCGCCGAGCATCGAGTGGCCATCCCACGCGATGACCTCGTGCTCCGAGAGCGCCTTCTGGAAGTTCCCGAAGTGGGCGAAGTCCGAGAGGCCCGAGAAGTCCTTCGGCGAGTAGAGGTCGATCTGGATCAGCGTGCCGTTCGCGGTGGTGCGCTCGTAGCGCTCGCCGACCGTCGAGGTCACCTTGGTGTAGCGCGCGTCCTTCAGCCAGTTCGCGTACTGGCGCATGTTGCGCATGCCGGTCTCGTTCTCGGTGATCGCGCCGTCGTCGATCTGGCCGAACAGGATCACCGTGGTCAGCTTCTTGTCGGCGGTGAGCTGATCGAACTCGGGATAGACCGTGGACTGCGTCCTCGGGAACACCTTCGAGACGGTGACCTTGAGATCCTGGAGCGGGATCGTGCAGGAGGCCTGCGCCGGCTGCCAGCGGTACCAGTAGACCGTCTGGTCGAGGCCGATGTGATCGTCGTCGTCCGCGCACTTCTTCGCGGCGTCCGCGTACACGCTGAACGGCTTCAGCGGGACCTTCGCGGTGAACGCCTGGCCGACCTTCGCCGTCTTCGCGGCGTTGAACAGCAGCACGGTGTTGAGGCCGCGGAGGCGCCAGTGCTTGCGCTGCGCGCCGGCAGGGAGCGCCGACTTCTTGTACCACTGGCCGTTGACCTGCCACTCGGCGCGGTCCGACGTGCTCGCGTCCTCCGCGAGCGACTCGATGAACATCGTCTCCGTCTTGCGGAAGAAGGTCAGCGCGTACTGGCCGATCGAGGCCGGCCCGTCATCGAGCTGGTACTCGGAGCCGACCACGTCGCCCTCGAGATCGATCTCGACCTCGGCGCCGTCCGGGTTGAGGTACGCCGAGTCCTCCTTGCCGTCGTCCGTGAGGTCCGCGGTGAACGGGTTGTCGGCCGAGGACGCCTGGTCCTCCGCGCTGCAACCACCGACCGCCATCACCGCGAGAACCGAGCTAGCAAGGAGCTTCCGCATGGTGCGCCGCACTGCAGCAAACACCGCGCCATGGGGCGCCCCTGTCAGCTCGCGGAGTTACCCGCTGTCGCACCCGGCAGGCCCACCTGCCAGGCAAGTTCGGCAGACCTCACTGGATCGGCGGTGGGAGCGCCCAGAACGCGCTCATGTTGTTCGTCGCGACGTCCTGATCGGGGACCCAGTACGGGACCGAGCTCGCGTCGACGCTGCCCAGCGCGAGCTTCGCCTTGTCGATCGCCGTGATCCACATCTGCCGCCGGACCGTGCCCTTGGTTCCGGCGAGCGCGTTGCCGTACTCGCGGAAGCTGTAGAACACCAACCAGTAGTACCCGCCCACGTCGTACGGGCTGAAGTTCGGCAGGTAACAGAGCAGGGCACCGCCGCATGCGGCATCGAGGCGCACCGTCGCGCCGCCGGCCTTGTTGACGAGGAACAACGCACCCGGATACGGCGTGGCGCCCGCGGCTCCGCGCGAGTTCGTGCCCGCGCCGTACGCGATCCACTGCGAGTCGGGCGAGAACGTGGGCCACGATGGCGCCGCGAACTGGGCAGGCGCCTGCGCGGCGGCGACGAGGTTCGCCGGTGCACCGAACGTATCGCCGGCGCTCGCCGAGAAGATCTGCAGATCGCCGCGGTCGTAGTCAACGGCCCAGCCCGCGGGACCGCCGCCGCTCGTGATGTTGTTGATGAACGCGACCGTGGTGCCATCCGGCGACCACGCCGGGTGCGCGGCGTTCGCGGTGGGGAGCGGCGTGCCGGCGGTCGGAACCGCCGCGCCGGTGCGCGGATCGACCACGCGGAGGCTCGTGCCCTGGTTGATCATCAGGCGCGTCGCGTCCTGGTTGAACGTGGAGAACAGCTGCGTATAGGAGCCGCCTTCGACAACCGGCGCGATCGTGGGCGCCGGATCGCTGGTCTGGACCCGTGGATCGCTCATGTCGAACACGCCACCCTCGAGACCACCGCCCCACAACGAGCCGGAGAGATAGCGGCCGTCGTGACTGACCGTGTGGCAAGCGACGCAGCGGCTGCCGTCGGACCGCATCGGCGGGTTCGGGATCGCCGGTGCGCGACCGTTCGCATCGATGCGTTCCATCTGGCCCTGGCCGAGGTTCCAGTAGTAGATGGCGCCCGTCACGTCGGCGGTGACCATGCGGACGGTGCGCGGCGCGCCACCGGTGGCGCTGCTCGCCTGGTTCCAGTGCGCGATGTCGAACGTGACAGGTCCCGCGCCGGCGCTCTTCACCAGCATGCGCCAGTCTCCGTCCGAGACCTGGTTGTCGAGCTTGAAGCCGGGGCCGGCCGCGAGGATGGTGTCGACGGTCGCGAACGAGCCCGCGCTGATCCGCACGCGATAGAGATCGCCGGCGGCGTTGGGGCCCTCCCACTGCGCGTCGGGGGACTTCACGCTCGCCGGCATGATCGCGCCCTCGAGCGGATACACCACCGTCGGGGAGTTCGCCCCGGTCGGCGGGTTGTCAGGGAAGTTGTCGGCGCCGTTCGCCGGCACGCCCGGACCCAGGTGTACGGGGTGAACCACGACGATCACCGACGTCCCACCGGTCACGTCGCCGGCCTGCGCGATGACGCCGCCCTTGCCGCCGGCGCTGCCGTTCGCCTCGAACTGTGCGTCCGCGATCTTGCCGAGCAGGGCGCCGTCCGTGTCGAGCGCGAACACGGCGCTGGGGATCGGCGCTTCGTGGCCGTCGGCGTAGTGGCCGATCGCCTGATAGTCGAGCGTGAGCGGCGTGCCCTTGTACTCGAGAGTCGCGTTCGCCGGCTCGACTGAGATTGTCATCAGATCCTTCGCAGGATCCTTGGCGCTCGGTCCGCAGGCACAGATCGCGAGCAACGCCGCGACGGAAAAGTTCGCCCTCATCGAGGGGACCATAGCAAACGGCGCGCGCTTGCTCGCAGCAATTCGCTGGCGACAGTTGACCCCAGCCATGCCGTGACCAATGCCCGTCCCGTGGCCGGCTCGTCGCGCTGACATCCCGGACCCGGGCGGCTGTCGTCGAGGCCGCCGAGCCGGACCTCCCCAGCGCTGACCGAGATGTCGCGATCTCACACGATCGTGAGCCGCACGCCGCGCACGCACAAGCCCCGGGCGCTGACCCCGCGCCGCCGGTACCGGAGCCCGCCGCGGCGATGCCGGCACCGGCTGCCGCACCGATACCGATCATCGCGGTTGTCCCGCCCGAGGCTCCACCGCGCCGGATGCCGATCGCGGCGCTCACGATCTCGCCGTTCCACTTGATCGTCCCGATGATCGAAGTCACCGGCGAGTTCCGGGTCGCGCGCAAGCTCGGCGTCGCGGTGATCGGCGGCGCGGGGGCGATCCGCGACATGGACACCAACGCGCTGATCAAGGTCTACGAGGCCGGCGCGAGCCTGCGCTACTACGTGCTCGGATCGTTTCGCCACGGCATGCAGATCGGCGGCGAGGCGATCTACGTGAAGGCGAGCACCGACAACACGGGCGTCGAGGTGCGCGGGCGCGGTCTCGGGCTGTCTCCGTTCCTCGGCTACAAGTGGACGAGCCGCATCGGCTTCACGATCGATACGCAACTCGGAGTCACGTTCATCACGCTGCGCGCCGACTCGGCGACGCAGACGAAACAGGAGAGCAAGGTCGGCCCGCTGGTGAACCTGAACGTGGGGTGGAGTATCTAGACAGGGTGCTGTACCAGCCCCTGACGCTCCGCTGCGGCCTCGTGATCCCCAACCGGATCGCGCTCGCCCCGATGACCAACATGCAATCGCAGCCCGATGGGCTGCTCGGGGAGGACGAGCTGACGTGGCTCGCCCGCCGCGCCGATGGCGGCTTCGGGCTGGTCGCGACGTGCGCCGCGTACGTCGCGCTCGATGGGAAGGCCTGGCAAGGCGAGCTCGGCGTCGATCGCGACGAGTGCCTCCCCGGGCTCACGCGGCTCGCCACGCGCTGCAAGGCGGGTGGCATGACCGCGATGGTGCAGCTGTTCCACGGCGGCGTGCGCGCGGACTCCGCGCTCACCGGTCAGCAGACCTGGAGCGCGAGTACGTGGACCGAGGAGACCCCGGGGTTCTCGGCGCCACGCGCGGGCACCACCGAGGACATCGCGCGCGTCATCGAGCAGTTCGCCGCGGCGGCCGTTCGCTCCGAGCGCGCCGGCTTCGATGGCGTCGAGCTGCACGGGGCCCACGGTTATCTGCTGTCGCAGTTCCTGTCGCGCACGATGAACCCGCGCACCGATGGCTGGGGCGGCGATCTCGTCGGCCGCGCGCGGCTCGTCCGCGAGGTCACCCGTGCGGTGCGCGCGCGCGTCTCGCCGAAGTTCGCGGTCGGCATCCGCCTCTCTCTCGAGGACTTCGGTCAGGCGCGCGGCATGGACCTCGACGACAACCTCCAGGTCGCCGCATGGCTCGCCGAGGACGGCGCGGACTTCCTCCACATCTCGCTGTGGGACGTGGCGCGCAACACGCTCAAGCGCCCCGACCAGCACGCCACGACGCTGACCCGGGCCGCGGTGCCCAAGGACGTCGCGATCATCTCCGCCGGCAAGATCTGGACGCTCGCCGACGCCGAGGCCCAGCTCGCGAAGGGCGCCGACATGGTGGCGCTCGGCCGGGCGGCGATCCTGAACCCCGACTGGCCGAAGCTCGCGCCGACCGACGCCATCAAGCTGCCGCCGATCACGCGGGCGGAGCTCGTCGAGCGCGGCGTGTCGCCGCTGTTCGCGGGCTACCTGACGAAGTGGAAAGGCCTGGTCGCGGACTAGAGGATCGGCGGCTGGCACACGCTCGCGCCGCTGATCTGCGCGTTCGTGCGGAACGTGTTGAGCCGCTTCCACGATGGCTGCTCGAACTGGGGGATGGTGCCGTCCTCGCGCACGTTCGTGACGTGATACGTGTGCTGGTTCCAGATCCGGCGCGCCTGGATCCAGCGATCCATCTTGTCGCGGATGACCTGCACCGTCGGCGATGGCGCGCCCGCCAGCGTGTTCGAGACCACCACGATCTCCGCCGACCCATCGTTGTCGATGTCGGCGACGACCGGGTACTCGCTCAAGGTGCCGCTGGTGCGCGGCATCGAGAACAATGGCTGGCCGGTGGGACCGAACACGAACAGGAACTGCTCGTCGGCGTACATCGCCTCGGCGGTGCCGTCGCCGAGGAAGTCGAACGCGGTGCCGGCGGCGATGCCCGAGGAGTCCGACACCGGCGTGCTCCACTTGATCGTCCCGTTCGCGTTGTACAGGGTGTAGAAGCTCGCGGAGCTCATCGCGTACTCCGCTTTGCCATCGCCGTCGAAGTCGTGGATGGTCGCCGGCCGGATCCAGGTCGTGAAGCCGATCCCGACGCCGGTCGGGCGGAGGTCCTGGTACTTGATCGTGCCGTCGTGGTTGATCAGCGACAGGCCGTTGGAGTTCGTCAGCAGCACCTCGGGCTCGGGGTCGTCGTCGAGGTTCGCGACCTGCGGGTAGCCGCCCGCGAGGTTCGTGTTCCAGTACAGCGTGCCATCGTGGTGGAACGCGGCGGCCCCGAGGACGAGCTCCTGGAGGCCATCTCCATCGAGATCCGCGACCGTCGACGCGTTCCACATTGCCTGCGGTGCGGCCGCGGTCCACTTCACGACGCCGTTGTGGTCGAACACCGTGTTGCCGCCGATGATCTCGACCTCGCCATCGTGATCCATGTCGGCGAGCGCGATCGCACCGGAGTAGTGCTCCCCGGCCCACATCCCCGCGGGGCCGAACTTCACCGCGCCGGTGTTGGAGAACGCGTAGAGCCGGCCCTGCGGATCGACCGTCACGATCTCGGGGATGCCGTCGTGATCGAGATCGCCGAGCGCCGGCGTCACCGTGTTGTCCACGACCGTGGGGAACATCAGCTCCTGTGCTCCGGTCTTGCCGTCGAGCAGATAGATGTGACCGGGGGAGCCCGGCTGCCCCCCGCTCACAGCGCCGGTGACGACGACCACCTCGGGCGAGTCGCACAGGTCGATCGCGCCGTCGCCGTTGTCATCGGTGAGGTTCGCGACCAGCGGGGTGACGATCGAGTAGGTCTCGCCGTTGGGCCCGGTCCATGCCCACTGCAGCTCCGGCTCGAAGCTGCCCGGCGGGGCCTTGTCGTCGCACATCCCGATGCCCGACTCGTCGCTCTGCACCTTGCACAGGTTGACCGGCGTGGCGTCGGTACCCCCGTCGCCGGTGTCGTCGTCATCGCCCGTGCGCTTGCCGGGACCACACGCCGCGAGCACAGCCACCAGACCAACGAGGGCTCTCATGGCCGCGGACGCTAGCGTCGCCGGCCGGGTCTGTCGAGCGATAGTTTGTTACCCGCGGTTTGCGTTGAAGTAGTCCCGGATGCCCTGGAGGTACATGTCCGTGGAGCCACGGAGGTCCTCTTCCTTCTTGAACGCGCCCGGGTGCTCGTCGGCGTACTGGGTGATCGGGTCGATCGCCGTGGTGCGGAAGCCGCCACCCTTGCAGGCCGCGTTGGTGTACGGGTAGTCCTCGGGATCGACCGACGGGAGCGTGATCGGCTTTGCCGGATCGTTGCGGGCGAGGCGATCCTCGTCGAGGCACTCGCTGAGATCGTTCGCGGTGTCGATGCGGACGTTGATCGAAGCGAGGCCGAACACGTTCTGCAGGTGCTTGAGCGCCGAGGTGTGGTCGCGCACCACGGAGCTGACGAAGCCCTGCTTGACGTACGGACCGGCGACGATCGCCGGCACCCGGAAGCCCATCTGCTCGAAGCCGGCCTTGCCGTACTTCGCCTGGGTGTCGTCGGTGGTGGTCGGCGGCGGGACGTGGTCGAAGTAGCCGCCGTTCTCGTCGTACGTGATGACGAGGAGGATGTTCTCCCACTGCGGCGAGCTCGCGAGCGCGGTGTACACGGCGCCGATCAGCTCCTGGCCGAGCGACGGGTGGACGGGCGGGTGATCGTCGTTCGTCCCGAACGCGGGATCGATGTAGACCACCGAGGGCAGCTTGCCGGCGGCGCAGTCCTTGAAGAACTGGCCCTCGCCGAAGTGCGAGTCGCCGAACCGGCGGATCCGGCCGGTGCCGTCCATCGGACCGAGATCGAGCTGGTACGGGCCCTCGTTGCCGAGCAACGAGACCACGGGGAGGATGCCGTAGTAGTAGCACCAGTCGACGCCTGCCTCGTCGAGACGGTTGTAGATGGTGGGCACCGGTACGCCGGAGCTGAACTTCGTCAGGACCTCGTTGTTGTTGTCGATGCCGAACGACGTGCCGGTGTGCCAGTAGGCTCGATTCGGCAGCGTCGGGCCCATCACCGAGCAGAACCAGCGATCGCAGCTCGTGTACGCATCGGCCAGCGCGTAGGTGATCGGCACGATCTCGCGCGTCAGGTACTTCATGGGCTCCGTCAGCGTCATGTTGCTGCCGTGATCGAGCTGGTGCTGCTGGAGGAAGCCGCTCATCGCGCCGTTGTTGAAGCTCTCGTGCGCCGCCGCCCAGCCATGTGGCGGATCCGGATCGCACAGGCTCGGGGCCGACTTGCCCATGTCGTTCGCCGCCTTGTAGGCGGCGACCATCGTGCCGTCGATCGCGGGGTTCGCGAGGCTCGGCTTCTGGCCGTCGCCGGGCAGTCCCTCGAGCGAGCGCGCGCCCATCAGGTGATCGTAGCTCCGGTTCTCCATCATCAGGTAGACGTAGGTCGTGATGCCCTTCGGGCGGGACTCGCCGTCGCCGCAGCCCGGGAGGAACTTCGCCATCGAGGCCACGCCGGCCAACCCACCGAGCGTCTTGAGCGCGTCGCGCCGCTTCATCGTCATGGCCGAGAGACTAGCCCAGGTGTGGCTCGTCGGCGATCATGGTTCTGTGTGACAAGGTCGCCTCAGGCCAGTGTCCCGCCCGTGGCGTATGATTGTTGCCAGAAATGGGACGCCCCGATGTAACTATCTCCGCGCCCGATCCTCTGTTCGTGGGCCGCGAGCTGGCGATCGAGATCAACGTCACGGCCAGCAAGGAGACGAAGATCGAGTTCATCGAGGCGCGCCTCGAAGGGAACCAGGGCTGGACGGTTGGCAGCGGCAAGTCCACCGTGACGCAGCGGCTGGCCTATCCAAAGCTCGCACAGCAACTCATGGGGCCAGGCGTGTTGCCCGCGGCCACCACGACACGGTTCGTCGCGCACTTCATCCTCCCGCCCGGCACGCCGCCCACCCACGAGGTCGGGCAGGCGTGGTCGCGCATGCGGTTCCACGTCCACGTCTCGATCCCGTGGGCCCTCGACGGCCGCTACAAGTACGACTTCGCGGTGCGCATCCCGCCGCCGAAGGTCGAGCGCAGGCCGGCGGCGCTGCGCAGCACCGACGCGCCGAACAAGCCTCGGATCGAGCTCGGGCTCGCGTCGACGGAGCTGATCGCGGGAGAGGAGCTGGTCGGGACCTGCGCCGTGTTTCATCTCGACGACGACAAGCCGCGCGAGGTCGCGCTCGCGCTGGTACCCGAGCTCGTGTTGATCGGGCGTGGCCGCAACCGCGAGCGTCGCGGCGAGGAGATCGCGGCGACGATGACGCTGCCCGCGGGGAGCGCCGGCACGAGCGTGCCGTTCCGGCTCAGGTTGCCTCCGTCGATGACGCCCGCGTTCGACGCCGTGACGCACACGCTACGCTGGTGGCTGGTCGCGCGCACGGGCTCGTTCTTCGGCGGCCGGGTCGAGCTCGCCGTTCCCCTCGATGTGGTCGATCGCAGCGCCGCCGCCACCACGCCGCGTCTCGAAGCGGCGCCGCGCCTCGGCGACGAACGGATCGCCAAGCTGTTCGCGAAGTTCGCGGGGAAGTCCGGCTGGCGAGGCGGCGAGCCCGACGCCGATGACTTCGCGATCGAGAAGGACATCGGCGAGACCAGGCTACGGATCGCGTACGGGTATCGCGGCGAGGCGGGCACGTTCCTGATCGCGAGCGTGCACACGCCGTCGCTCGGCCTCGGGCTCTCGGTCGCGCCCGCATCGCCGTTACGCCACATGTTCTTCAAGGACGTCGAGGTCGACATCGCCGCGTGGGATCGCGCGCACCACGTGAAGGCGCGGTATCCCGCGCAGGCGATCCCGTACCTCAAGGCGGTGGTGCCCGTGCTGATGCAGAGCGCGGCGCTCGGGACGATGGTGCGCTGGGGCGACAGTGAGGTCGTGTTCGAGCGACAGGTCGTCTCGGTCGAGGACACCGAGCTCGGCGTGGCGGCGGCGCAGCTCGAGCTGATCGCGCTGGTGTTCGCCCGCAAGCAGGAGGAGATCACCGCACCGCCGTCGGTGGCCGCGGACCTGCCGGCGTGGCGTTCGCTCGCCGAGTGGCTCGGCGGCACGCTTGCGCTCGGTGATCTCGGGATCCACGGCAAGCTGGAGGGTGCGATCGTGGATCTCGGCCTCGGCTGGATCGGCGAGCGACCGGCGAGCGTCCACGTCGCGGTCGGCGATCCCGAGGCGAGCAGCGAGGACATCAAGAAGATCGTGATCCGCCTGCCGCGACCCGCGAGCGATGTCCTCGCGGCGAACGCCGCCGAGCGCTTGGTCGAGCTGATCACGCGGTGGCCCGACGACATCGTCAACCTCGAGGTCGAGAACGGTGTCGTCAGCGCGGCGCTGCTGTTACCAGGAGGTGAGCATCCCGTCGCGGATGCCGCACGCGTGCGCGAGCTGGTCGGCAACCTGCGGTCGGTACTTGGCGCGCTGCTTCCGGACGCGCCACCGTATCGATAGCGGTACCATGAGGGCGATGGACTTCGTCTTCATGCTGACCCGGTCGGATCAGACCGTCACCGATGGCCTCGATGTGCTCGACGACATCCGCTCCGTCGGCTTGACCCACATCGGCTTCAAGGACGTCGGGGTTCCGCCCGACGTCCTGCGCGAGCTCAACCGCCGGATCAAGGACATGGGCGCGACCAGCTACCTCGAGGTCGTGAGCACCACGGTGGAGGCCAGCTTGCAGTCGGCGCGGGTCGCCGCGGACATCGGCATCGATCGCCTGCTCGGCGGCACGCAGGTCGACGAGATCCTCGGGATCCTGAAGGGCACGACCACGCAGTACCTGCCGTTTCCCGGCCGTCCGTTCGACCACCCGACGAAGCTCGGCGGCTCCGCGCAGCAGGTCGAGGACGATTGCCGGCGCTACCGCGCGAAGGGGTGCGCGGGCGTGGATCTGCTCGCCTATCGCGCGACCGAGGCCGATCCGCTCGAGCTGGTGAAGGCCGCGCGGCGCGGGATCGGTGACGGCATCCTGCTCGTGGCTGGCGCGGTGAAGTCCGCGCAGCAGATCGAGGCGCTCGCCGCGGCCGGCGCGGATTCGTTCACCGTCGGCTCGGCCGTGTTCGATGGCTCGTATGCGCCGAACGTGGGATCGCTGCGGTCGCAGCTGAGAGCCGTGCTCGATGCCTGTCGCTGATCCGCTCGAGCTCCTCCTCTCCGGCCAGTATCCCGATCCCGAGACCGGCGAGCTGCTGCGCGCCGACTCGCGCGCGGTCGTGATCGCGGAGTCGCTCGCGGACCGCGAGGCGCAGCTGTTGACCGATCTCGGCCTCGGCAAGCGCCTCGCCGTGATCTCCGACGCGAACACGTTCGCGGCGCTCGGCGAGCGCGTCGAGCGCGCCATCGCGGGCACGTTCAGCGTGCAGCGCATCATCCTCGATGGTGCGTTCGATGCGGACACCGAAACCATCGGGCGGCTCGCAGCCGCGATCGACCCGGGCACCGACGCGGTGGTCGCGGTCGGCTCCGGGACGCTCAACGATCTCTCGAAGATGGTCGCGCTGGAGCGCGGCGTGCCGCAGGTGGTGTTCGCGACGGCGCCCTCGATGAACGGCTACACGTCGCTCAGCGCGTCGATCACCATCGGAGGGGTCAAGCGCTCGGTCCGCGCGGCCACGCCGGTCGGCGTGTTCTTCGATCTGCGCGTGCTCGCCGCGGCGCCGCTGCCACTGATCCGCGCGGGCCTCGGCGACAGCTCGTGCCGCCCGACCGCGCAGGCCGACTGGCTGCTCTCGCACCTGCTGCTCGACCGCCCGTACCGCGAGACCCCGTTCGCGCTGCTCGCGGCCGACGAGGCCGCGCTGTTCGCCGATGCGCGGGCGCTGGTCTCGGGTGACCTCGCCGCGATGCGGTTACTCGTGCGCACGCTCGTGCTCTCCGGGTTCGGGATGACGATCTGCGGCGGCAGCTTCCCCGCGAGCCAGGGCGAGCACCTGCTCGGCCACTACGTCGAGATGATGCACGTCCCCGGCATGGTCGAAGCACTGCACGGCGAGCAGATCGGCGTGTGCGCGCTCGCGATGGCGCGCATGCAGGATCACATCCTCGCGCAGGAGGCGGCGCCGGTGATCTATCCGAGCTCGCTGACGCGCGGGGAGCTGGTCGCGCGGTTCGGGCCGGTCGCCGGCGAGAGCTGCTGGGCCGAGATCGCGCCGAAGTTGTTCGACGCGACGCAGGCGGAGGCGTTGACGGCGAAGCTCGCGGCGTCGTGGGATGCGATCCGCACCCAGATCGCCGCGGTCACGCACGGCGCTGCCCGCATGGAGCGCGTCCTCGTGGCGGCCGGCGCGCCCGTGACGCCCGAGGCGCTCGGCTGGCCCGGTGAGCTGATGACCGACGCTCTCGCGCACGCGCGCGAGATCCGCAACCGCTACACCTTCCTCGACTTCGCCGCCGATACCCGCGGCTAGACCGCGTGCCACCACGGGTATTCCGCGTGGCGGCCGGTTTAGGTGCCCGAAATATCGGTGTGGCGCCGCGTGGGCGATGTTAGAACCGGCACGCGATGAAGCGCCTCGCCTGGTTCGTCCTCCTCGCGGCGTGCGGCTCGCCGCACCGCGGGCTCGGCGATGACGTCGGGGCCAACCCCGACGATGCCGGCACGATCGATTCGGCGTTCGACGCGAGCGGCAACGGCCATGGTGACGGCGGCGACGACGGCGGAACGGATGCCGGAGGTACCGGGACGGACGGCGGCACCGGCACGGACGGCGGCGGCACCGGCACGGACGGCGGCACCGGCACGGATGCCGCGCCGATCGGGCCTGTCAACGGCGGGCCATGCCTGTCGGGACACGCCGGTGCAACCGCGTATCGCATCCGCTGGGCGGGCAACGGCGCGGGCAGCACCGCGTATCCGGTCTACGAGAAGAACGGTCTGCCCGATCACTCGCGCGATCACGCCGGCGCGTACGGCTACCAGATCGGCTTCACGCCGCGCTGGGACGATCCGTTCCTCGGCGTCGGCGGCCTCGTCCTCGATGGCAGCGACTTCGTGGATCTCGAGCTCACCACGGTCGGGCTGTCGTCGATCTCGAACGCGACGCTCTCGATCTTCGGCCGCAGCTTCAACACCACGGCGAGCGGCGGCTTCTCCTGGCAGACCTTCGACGGGGTCGGGCAGACGCCGTCGAACTTCGTCAGCAACAGCGCGCCGTATCAGTGGTACTCGGCCGACATGACCACGGAGATCAGCGCCGGCGACAACGGCGTGCTGCTGCGGATCAAGGCGGCCGGCGGATCGGGCAGCCTGATCGTCAACCGCATCGAGCTCTGCGTCACCGCGAACTGACCGGAGCCAGTCGAGCGCGCGAGTGCGCCCGTCAACACGGTGCGAGACAACCAGGGTAACCGGAATCACTCGGGCAACGGCAGCATGTAGATGCCCTGCTTCCCGAACTCCTGAAAGAAGATGCCCTCGTCGTCGATGGTCAGCGACGGTGACATCAACCCACTCACGAGTACCTTCGGCGCGGCTGCGTTCGGTGCGAGCTGCATGAGCGTCTGGGTCTTGCCCGCGGAGCCCGCGAACCAGAACAGATGGCCGTCATGCACGAGGATCGGCTCCTGGTCGAGCCCCTTCGCGACGACCTCGATCGGACCGCCGCGCTTCGCACGCCGGCGGATCTCTCCGGTGCTCTCCGGGTACCAGTACAGGGACTGGCCGTCGACCTGGAGATTCACGATGCCGCGCTGCCCGGTGATCACCGTGGTCAGCGTGCCGCCGGCTTTCGGCATCCTCGAGATCGTGCCCGCGCCCCACGCGCCCATCCACAGCTGGTCGCCGTCGAGCGCGATGAAGATCTGCTCGCCCTTGCGGGAGGCATACAGCTTCGTCGGCTCGCCGCCGCGCTTCGCGATGCGGTACAGGCCGGGGTTCTTCACGCCGACGAAGCCGGGGACCACGTAGTAGGCGAACCTGTCGTCGATCGCATCGAGGATGCAGCCCTTGGCCTCTGCCGTCAGCAGCTCCGGGTCGCCCTGCTCGGGGATCCGCTTCACGCCATCGGAGTCACAGAAGTACGTGCCCGAGTCGTCCCCGAGATACGAGAACGCGCCGTGGCACGGACCCCGCGAGAGCTCGTCGCCACCGCCCTTCGGCCAGGTTCGCAGCACCTCGCCCTGGCACGAGTAGACGTAGCCCGGGCCCGTACCGAACCAGTAGTCGCCGGTGCCGATCCGCTTCGCTCCGCCGGGCCCGCGCGCGCCCGGCTTCGAGCGGGGAGCTCCTGGAGTCCGCGCTGGCGGCGGCGCCGCGTACTGCACCGTCATCACGCCGGGCACGGGTGAAGGCCGAGGGATCGTCGCGTTCTCGATCGGGAGAGGAGCGGACCAAGCGCGGGCTGGTGCGGAGTCATCGTCGACACGCGGCGGCGCCTCCCGCGGCGTCGAGCACGAGGCGAGCGCCACGAGGAGCAGGGGTCCGCGCATCACTTCTTCTTCACGGCATCCACGCGCTCGTTCGCTTCGTCGACGGTCATCGAGCGATAGCCGCTCGCCTTGGCGGCCGAGCCGTACTTCTCCCATTCTTGCTTCGACAGCGGCGCGGCCGCCGCGGCGTCCGGTGTCATCGTCACGCCCTGCGCGCGGGCCTCCTCGATGCGCGCGGCGGTGACCTGCTGGATGACCTGGAGCATCGCGTCGTCGACGGCAAACATGCCGGCGGCCGGCGAGTAGTCCGCGCCGCACGAGCTCGCGCCACCCATCACCGAGATGCCCTTCGCCGCGTGCACGCGGTACAGGCCTCCGCCGGGGGAGAGCTCGTGGCCGCTGCCCGCATCGAGCTTGCCCTCGAACACCTTCTTGCCCGTCTTCATGTCGGTGACCGTGATCGGGTTCGCAGCGAAGTACGAGAACAGCCACAGCCCATTCGACGTGGTGACCTCGAAGTCGTTGTCGATGCCGCCGCCCTCGCGGCCGGTGCCGAAGTGGTGCTCGGCATAGCCGCTGCCGTTCCGCTCGAACGCGGCGACCACGACCTGCACGGACTTGTCGCTCTTGACGCGTACGTACTGGTCCTTGAGCTCGAGGGTCTTGATCTTCCCCGCGCCGATCGTTCCCTCGAACAGGACCTTCTGGCTGTCGAGGTCGGTGACGGTGATCTTCGCGTCGCGATCGCTCGCGATGATGTCGAGGTCGTTGCTGCCCGCGGTGAGGTGGCCGGCGAACGTGTAGAAGTCGGTGCCCGCGCCGCGCCCATCCACCGACGGCACGATGAAGCCCTGGTCGTAGTAGACCTGGACGGCGACCGTGGACTTCGCCGATACGATCTCGACGACCTGATTGCCGAGCGGGCCGACGAGCTCGCGATCGAGCACGAGGCGCCCACCCGCCGTCAGCGCCTTCTCGGCTATCACCTTCTGCGTCTTGGGGTCGCGGATCACGACATCCGCGTCCTCGTAGGCCCAGACGATCACGCGCTCGCCGCCCATCTGGGCGCTCGACGGTAGCTGCGTGAAGAATCGGTTCGAGCGGAAGTGGCCGTCCTGATCCTT
>JAYVLW010000346.1:0-3852 GCA_043759315.1 Myxococcales bacterium | reverse complement strand
TTGCCAAAGACGAATCATCGGCAGAGCTAAACATCGAAGTTTGGTGGTCCTTCTGTAGAAGTTTGCCAGCAACATGGTCATCACAAAGGGCGGAGTGCTGGGCCGTGGCTAACGGAGGGATCTGGCTTAAGAATGGATACTGCAACTGGTGTGCTTGTCTCGGGGCCGACTTTCGTGAGCAGGGACATGAAATGCTTTTGGGAGAAGATAAATGGAATGGATCGCGTCGCGAACCCTGACGGATGACAGCGGCAACGAGTTGACTGTCTCCCTTGGCGCCCCATTTGCCATTGGGCCGTTTGAGTGGGCTTGTCCATACAATGTTTCAGGTCTATCACCGGCAGAGGTCATGCAAGCGCATGGACACGATGCTATTCAAGCCCTATTGATGGCATTCGTCGCAATACACTCCGTACTGTCGGAGAGTCCGAAACCGTTGACGTGGGCGGGTGGCAAGCCTGGGGATACTGGCATTCCGCGCTTGCCGACAATGGGCTTCGGACTGTCTCTTCGTCGTCATATCGAGAACATCATGAATGTCGAAGAACAGTCTTGGATCGCGGCTCTGGCAAGTAGAGGAACCAAGCCCAAAGACCCGACCTGACGGAGGTACTACGGGTACGGGGTGAACGGATCGGGCATCCGTCGCGTCCGCGGGGCGGTGAGTTGCTTCACCGAGAGAGCGTCGATGTGCTGCTTCGCGCGCGCTTGATACTGCGGATGTGCACCGCTCTTGATGAACGACTTCCACGCGGCGATCGAGTCGGCGTAGTAGCCGAACGCCTCGTAGACGAGGCCAAAGTAGTAGAACTCCTCGCCGGCGGGCACGTAGAACACCGAGCCGGTGCGGACCTCGTCCTTGAAGTCGTCGAACGCCTGGATGTTCTGGCGCTTGATCAGCTCGAGCGCCTCGGTGCCGCGCTCGTCGCGATCGAGCGCGACGGCCTTGCCGTAGTAGGTGGACGCGTTGGCGCCCTTGTCGATCGCGATCTGATAGGCCTCGATCGCGTCGTCGAGCTTGCCGAGCATCATGTAGGTCTCGGCGAGGTTGCCCCAGACGCCGGCGAGGTTGAGCAGGGTCATGCCGTCGGCGCGGTCGAGCAGCGCGGTGTAGTCCTTGAGGGCGCCCTCGAGGTGCGGCCTCGTGTCCTTGGCGTCGACGACCATCTTCGTGCGCAGGATCGCGCGCGCGAACAGCGCATCGGCGACGCGCGGGTCGAGGGGGGCGCGGGCCTCGAACGCGTCCCACGCCTCGACGGCTTGCTTCGCGCGCGCGGGATCGATCTTCGATCCGAGGCCGAGCGGGCAGGTCGTCGGCCGCAGCTGCATCGAGACGCTGCAGTCGGTGAAGTAGCTCTCGATCACGCTCGCGATCCGGAAGAACGGCTCGCCCTCGGCGGGCCGCGCCGCGGCGGCGATCCGGTACTGGGCGACGGCCTGCTCGACGAGCGAGACCACGGTCCTGACGCTCTGACCCTTCGCGTTCGCGCGGGCGGCGAGCTCGTCGCCGTCGTGGAGCGCCGCCTCGTAGCGATCACGCGCGGCCTCCGACGTGGTGTCGGTCGCGCGCTCCCACACGTTCGCGTGGGCAGACGCGGCGAGCGCGGTGACGAGGACGAGCGCCAGGCGGCTCATGGGGTTGGCGTCGGCTTCACGCCGCCGCGCGGCAGGGCGTTGGTGGTGGCCTTCGTCACCGGTGGTTTCACCGGCCGCGCGAGGCGCAAGGCATCGATCGCGCGGATGTGATCGAGCGCGCGTCCGCGCCACGGCGTATCGCCGCTCGCGGCGTAGAGCGCCCACTCGGCGCGGGCCTCGGTGAGCTGATCGAGGGATTCGTAGAGCAGGCCGAGATAGTAGTGCTGATCCTCGGCCGGTGAGAACCGCGTCGTGGCGATCACCGTCTGCAGCTGCGTGCCGTACTGCTGCTGGAGCGTGGACTTCATCTTGTCGAGGACCTCGAACGCCGCGGTGCGCTGCTCGTCGCGGTCGAGCACCAGCGCGAGCGTGAACGAGACGAGCGAGAGCTCGTGCGAGTAGTAGCCGAGGCCCGCGGGCGGCAGCACGCCGGAGAGCACGTCGATCGCCGCGGTGACCTCGCCGCGCGAGGCGAGGGCGTTCGCGAGCTGGGTGATCGGCTCGGCGGCGGTGGGCGTCAGCGGGCCCTGCGCGGCACGCAGCCAGCGGATCGCGGTGTCGCGATCGCCCATGCGGAGGTAGACCGCACCGAGCCGGCCGGTGACGTCCGCGCCAGCCTTCTCGGCACCGACGAGACGGATGCACGCCTCATAGGCCTCGATCGCCTGGCGGGTGTTGCCGAGCTCGTCAGCGGCGCGACCGAGCAGGCCGAGCACCTCGGCGTTGTCGGGGGACAGCTTGCGCGCGTAGCGCAGCATCCCGTACGCCGCGTCGAAGTAGCGCATGCGAGGCTCGACCGCCCACTCGGCGTCGGTCTGCAGCGCGTCGTCGGCGATCTTCATCGCGTTCCGGCTCTTCGCGACGAGCGCCTTGACCTCGTCCGCGTGAGGTTCGACGACGTCGCGCCAGAACTCGCCACTCGGATCCGCGGGCGCGGGTGGCGGCGGCGGCTCGGGACGCGCATCCGCCGAACCGGCGGCGAGCGAAATCACGAGGATGGCCGGCCAGCGCACCGGTTCAGTATGCCGGCCGCGCTACCTCCACGCCACCGGGGACCCACGGACCTCGACCTGACCGGCGAGTGGGGAGGCGGGTCCTCCTGGAGACCCCCAGACCCCGGTCGGGATCTCGAGCAATTCGTCAGATCTCGAAGGGTTGCGCGCACGATCTCCCTGGCCCCGTCCTTGCTCACTAGCGACTCGTGGATCGAGGAGTCATCGCGACCGCCGAGGAGCTGTTCGCCGCCCGGCATTTCCCCGGTGTGGTCGCCATGTGCACCGACGCGCTGGAGGCCGAGCCCGACTGCGTGGAGTTGATGGTCATCCGCGCCCGGGCGCACATCGCGCTGCGCCGCGATCTCGATGCGCAGGCCGACCTCCGCGACATCATCCGGCTCGATCCCACGTGCAGCGTCGCGTACCGCCTGCTCGGCGAGCTCGCCGCTCGTCGCGACGAGAACGAGTCCGCCGCGATCTTCTTCCGCGAGGCCATCCGCCTCGATCCGAGCGACCGCGAGGCCCATGACTGGCTCGCGATCGTCGACGTCTCGCTTCGCCCAGCCGCGGTGGCAAAACATATCCCGGCACCCGCTGCCGCGGCTGGGCGGTTCCCTGTCACGCGGGCTCCCGTGGAACGCGGGCGCAGCGCCGCAGAGCCGAACTCGCCCCATCGCACCCTCAGCGCGCCCGCGCGGACCATTCAGCGCCCCGGCAGCCAGACGCGGTTCGCGCGCGGCACGCATCCGCCGAGCGAGCACGACGAGCGGCCGACGGAGCCGTTCCCGCGCGGTTCCGCCAGGAGCGGGGATCTGTGGAAGACGCCGACACCCGAGCGCCGCGAGCTGACGATGGATCTCGCCGACGGCAGCGCACCTGCGCCGATCCCGACCACGCCGCTCCCGCTCCCGCCGCCGCCGCCGCACCCGGCTCGCGCCAAGGAAGCCGCGCCGTTCGTCACGATCCCCGGCCGCCCTGCGACGCAGCCTCCGGCGCCGCCGACGAAGATCCCCGCGCCGCGCCCGATCACGCGCGGCCCGACGCCCGAGCTGCCCGGCTTCGGCGAGTACCTCGTGACCTCGGGCATCATCAGCCGCGAACGCCTCCGCGCGGCGCAGGCCTACCAGCGCTCGATGAAGGTCCAGCTCTCGACCGCGATCGTCACCCTCGGGCTCGCGACGCCGCAGCGGATCGAGTGGGCGGCCGTGGCGCACCAGTCGCA
>JAYVLW010000345.1:0-3955 GCA_043759315.1 Myxococcales bacterium | reverse complement strand
CGATGCTGCCCCCGAGCCGCTGCTCGCGTCCGGCTCGACGAGCAATCTCGCCGTGGCCTCCGAACTGGATGACCGGGGCGCTCGTCGAGAGCGCGATGCCGTGGTACCTGCCGACGTGATGGCGAACGACGACGCGGCGGATCTAGGTAACACCCCGGCCGAACCGGCCACGGAGTAAGTCATGGGCGAGCTCGTACGTCTGCAGCGGTACCTGGCGTCCGCGGGCGTCGCAGCTCGCCGCAAGGCCGAGGAGCTGATCAAGGCGGGTCGCGTGACCGTCAACGGCGTGGTGGTCACCACCCTCGGCACGAAGGTCGATCCGGACACGGCGGAGGTCACCGTCGACGGCGAAGGCGTCATGGCGCACGACAAGTTCTACGTGCTCCTGAACAAGCCGAAGGCGTGCATCACCGCGGTGACGGATGACCGCGGTCGCCCGACGGTGATGGACTACCTGCCGAACGTCCCGGTACCGGTGAAGCCGGTCGGACGACTCGACTTCTATTCCGAGGGCGTCCTCTTGCTCACCAACGACGGTGAGCTCGCGGCGAAGCTGCTCGCACCGGCGAGCCACGTCGCGAAGACCTATCACGTCAAGATCCACGGTCAGCTCTCGAACGATCAGATCAAGCAGCTCCGAGAAGGCATCACGCTCGACGACGGCACGGAGACGATGCCCGCCGAGATCGAGGTCCTGCCGGGCGAGAGCAAGCACACCTGGCTCGCGATCACGATCCACGAGGGCAAGCACCGCCAGATCCACCGCATGATCGAGGCGCTCGGCTACGCGGTCGACAAGCTGCAGCGCGTCGCGTTCGCGAACCTCACGTTCCACAACCTGCGCGTCGGCGATGCACGCGAGCTCGGCCAGATGGAGCTCAACCAGCTGCGCGATCTCGTCGGCCTCGACCACAGCCCGGTCGCTCGCGGTCGCTGGCGCTCGGATCGCGAGGACACGGACATCCCGCGGCGCGCACGCGCGAAGGCGCGCGACGTCGCCGAGGCCGAGGCGATCGAGAACGAGGAGAACCGCCTCCGCAACGAGGCCGCGCGCGCCGCGGCCGGTGGTGACGCCTGGGACGGCGACGGCGACCCCGATCGAGATCCCGACGGCGACGCGTCTGCGGACGAGCGGTTCCTCGCCGTCGATGACGACGATCAGCGCGGCGCTCCGTTGCCGCACGTCGCGCCCCAGGCCCCGGCACCGCGTCCGCGCGGCAAGGGTAAGCCGTACGAATCACGCGCCGTCGGGCGTCGAGATCCCGATGATCCGCGCGCCGTGCGCGCGGGACCACGTGATCGGGACGAGCGCCCGGCTCCCCGCGCTCGCACGAGCGAGGGCGGCGGCTACGGTGGCGCGGCGGGCGGCTCCGATCGCGGTGCTCCGCGCGGTCCGCGCACCGGCGAGCGCGGCGGTTACCGCGGAGCCGGGAGCGGCTCCGATCGCGGTGCTTCGCGCGGAGCGTCCGCGCGCACGGGCGAGGGTGGTGGTTACCGCGGAGGCGCGGGCGGCTCTGATCGCGCTGCTTCGCGCGGATCGTCCGCGCGTGGCGGTGAGGGCTACCGCGGCACCGCGGGCGCAACGAGTCGGGGCTCCGCGCGCGCGCTCCCTCCTGGTCAGCGCGAGGTACGCCAGTACTCCGCGCGCCCGGGCGTGCGTCGCGACGAGCCGGCCCACGATGCCGGGCGCGCCGATGCGCCTCGCGGTGGCTCTCGGTCGCCCGCTCCGCGCGGCGACGGTCCGCGCGGTGGCGCCGGACGGTCGTCGTTCAGGCCGCGCGACGGCGGTGGCGATGCTCCGCGCGGTGGTGCCGGACGGTCGTCGTTCAGGCCGCGCGACGGCGGTGGCGATGCTCCACGTGGCGGGGCGCGGTCGCCCGCTCCGCGTGGCGACGGTCCGCGCGGCGGTGCAGGTGCCGGGCGGCCGTTCAAGGCGCGCGAGGGCGCGGCTCCGCGCGGCGGTGGCGATGCTCCACGCGGTGGTCGCACGTTCGCCCCGCGAAGTGCGGGCGCCGGGCGCTCCGTCAAGCCACGTGATGCCGGTGCGCCGCCGCGTGGCGCCGCGGGACCGTCGCGCGACAAAGGGCGCTGGCGTGATCGCGAGAGCGGTCCGCGCAGCCGCGACGAGGCGGCGTTCGGGGTGCAGGAACCGGATCAGAAGCCGCGTGGTCGCGGCGCACGTGCACCTGGACCGGGCGGTGCGCGCGGCCAGGGCCGCTCGTTCGGCAAGAAGTCCGACAAGCGGCGCTGAGCTGCGATCGACAGCCCACGAAACGTGGGCCTGTAGCAGCGCGCAGCGTTGCGAAGTTATTTCGACGCTGCGCCCGCGGCTGAGTGCCGGGCTCGCTCTGTGGTAGCGTCGGCCGCGATGGAGCTTCGTGCGCTGACGGTCCTCGACTCGCTGCAGCCGCAGCTCACCGGGTTCTTGCAGACGGTGTGCTCCGGCTTCATGCCGCTCGAGGAAGAAGCGGCCCTGTTCATCGAGATCTCGCCCGGCATCGCGATCAACCAGCTCACCGACGTGGCGCTCAAGGCCACCACGTGCCGGCCGGGGATGCAGATCGTCGAGCGCGCGTACGGCATGCTCGAGCTGCACAACGACGACAAGGGCCAGGTCGAGGCCGCGGTCGATGCGATCCTGTCGAACATGGGCGTCAAGCGCGAGGACCGGATCAAGCCGAAGGTCGTGTCGTCGCAGATCATCACCGGAGTCGATGGCAAGCAGAGCCAGCTGATCAACCGGATGCGTCACGGCGACATGATCATGCGCGGCCAGACCCTGTACATCCTCGAGGTGTTCCCGGCGGCGTATGCGGCGCTCGCGGCGAACGAGGCCGAGAAGGCCGCCGACATCCACCTGATGGAGGTCATCTCGTTTGGCGCGTTCGGCCGGCTGTGGCTCGGCGGCTCCGAGGCGGAGATCGCAGCGGCGGCGGCGGCGGCCGAAGGCGCGCTGGCCAAGGTCACCGGTCGCGAGAAGTAGCGGCGCTCGGTAGGTCGCAGGAGGATCGGCGGAGCCAGCCTGGAAACTCGCTGGTCGGTCAGGGCCGGAGCGTCGATGGCGCTGCTACAGTCTCGTCATGACATCGACGCTCCCGGCGGCGCTCCGCGCGCCGTTCGCTGCAGGCGGCGCGACCGCCATCGACGCGGCGCTCGCGAACAAGCTCCTCGGCCTCGCTCTCGACGCCGGCGGCGACTACGCCGACATCTACTTCGAGTTCCGCGTCAGCGCGGACTACGCCCTGGAAGAGGAGCAGATCCGCACGCTCGGGCGCGGCATCACCCTCGGCCTCGGCGTGCGCGTCACCAAGGGCGACGCCACCGGGTACGCGTACTGCGAAGATCTGGCGTGGGAGAAGATGGCGCACGCGGCGAAGACCGCCGGGCAGATCGCCGCGGGCGGTGGCCACGCGCCCGTCGGGCTCGGCTCGCTGACGAGCATCCCCACGCCGAGCTTCTACGCCGTCCCCACGCCGTCGCTCGTGGTGCCCACGCAGGACAAGCTCGCGCTGCTCCGCGCTGCGGACAAGGCCGCGCGCGCGTTCGACAAGCGGATCGTCAAGGTCGAGGCGTCGTTCGCCGAGAGCATCAAGGAGGTGCTGCTGTTCACCTCCGATGGCCGGATGGCTTCCGACGTCCAGCCGCTGATGCGGTTCGGCGTGCGCGCCGTGGCCGAGGACGGCGCGAAGCGCCAGTCGGGATCGGGCGGCGGCGGTGGCCGCTACGGCCTGGACTACTTCGAGGACGCGAAGCGGGACGCGGCGGCGCACGGCCGCGAGGCCGCGAGGATCGCGATCGCGATGCTCGATGCGCGCGATGCGCCGGCCGGCGAGATGCCCGTGGTGCTCGGCCCGGGTGACTCCGGGATCCTGTTACACGAGGCGGTGGGGCACGGCCTCGAGGCCGACTTCAACCGCAAGGAGACCTCGAACTACTCCGGCCAGATGGGCAAGAG
>JAYVLW010000344.1:0-3913 GCA_043759315.1 Myxococcales bacterium | reverse complement strand
GCGAATGCTCCGCGCACTTGGCGGCGCGCCGGCGGACTTGGCGGCCGAGGGGCGAGCGCCGGTGTCACATCACCCCGATGGCAGCCGGTTTGCACCAAGGACAGTCATGCTGACCATCCTCATCGTCATCGGCCTGATTGCTCTTCTCGGCGGCGGCCTCGGCTACGGCCGGTTCGGCGCCGCCGGCATGTCGCCCGCAGCTCTGATCGTGCTGATCCTCGTCGTGCTCGCCCTCACCGGGCGGCTCTAGCAGCCGGGGAAGCAGGCCGTTCCGAGGTTCACGGCGGCCTTGGCGCGCGCGGCGGTCGCGATCTCGAGGACACGAGACACGGCCCCGCGCGCGGCGGCCTGGAGCTCGGCCGTGGTCGCGTACTTCGCGAGCAGCGCGGCGCCGAGCCGCTGGTGGGCGAGCTCGTCGGGCTGGATGTACTCGCGGTAGATGCGAACGGTCTCGTCGTCGCCCTTGCTCGCGCAGTACGCCATGAAGTTCTCGTTCACGCCGTGCGCGATCGACTCGAGGGTGAACAGGCCCGCGGCGATGCGCTCGACCGTGGTGACGAGCGACTTCAGGTACGCGAACAGCGCGTTGTCGGCCGGTGGCGTCCATGCAGCGACGTCGAACCCGAGCGCCGCCAGCCGGTCGGCGACGAGGTTGAAGTGATTCGCCTCGTCGCCCGTCTGGCGTGCGAACGCGATCTTCACGTCGACCTCGTGCGTGCTCGGAATCCACAGCGCGGCGAGATCGCTCACGCTGATCTCGTTCGCGAGCGCGACCTGGAGGAGCTGCCTGGGCTCGGTGCTCGAGGGTGACCCGAGCGCGAGCTGCCCGGCGCCGAGGATCGGCCCGAGCCGCTCCGCCTTGAACGCCTCGAGCTCCGTGACGAACGCGATCGAATCCATCGCGGACATGCGTATCATGCGCTCATGGCTGCAGGTGTGTTCGTGCTCGGCGGAGCGCAGACCGACTTCTCTCGACACCTCGCCCGCGAGGGCACGGGGCTCGACGCGATCACCGGCGAGATCATCGATCGCACCCTCGAGGCGGCGAAGCTGGGGGCGAACGCGATCCAGGCGATCCACGTCGGCAACGCGTTCGGCGAGCTGTTCACCGGGCAAGCGCAGCTCGGGGCGATGCCGGCGACCGCGCGGCCGTCGCTGTGGGGCGTGCCCGCGAGCCGACACGAGGCGGCGTGTGCGTCGGGCAGCGTGGCGATCCTCGCGGCGATGGCCGACATCGAGGCGGGCCGCTACGACTGCGTGCTCGTGCTCGGCGTCGAGCAGGAGCGCAACGTCCCGGGCGAGCTCGCCGCGCGTCACCTCGGCGCCGCGGCATGGGTCGGTCACGAGGGCGAGACCGCCCGGTATCTGTGGCCGCACATGTTCTCCCGCATCGGCGATGCGTACGAGGAGCGCTGGGGCCTGCGCGCCGAGCACCTGACCGCGATCGCGAAGAAGAACCTCGGGAACGCGCGGGTCAACCCACTCGCGCAGACCCGCTCGTGGACCTGGGACGCCGGCACGTTCGGAGATCCCGCGGCGAACCCACCTGTCGAGGGGCGGCTGCGCCGCTACGACTGCGCGCAGGTCACCGACGGCGCCGCCGCGGTGGTCCTCGCGTCGCAGAAGCTCGCCGTGGCGCACGCGCACCAGACCGGCGTCAAGCTGGCCCGGATCTCGGGATGGGGCCACCGCACGGCCGCGCTCGGCCTCGATGCGAAGCTCGCGCGCTCGACGGAGCGCACGCAGGTGCTGATGCCGCACCTCGCGCAGACCATGACCGATGCGCTGCGCCGTGCGGACCTGCCCGGCGTGCTCGCCCTCGACGGGGTCGAGGTCCACGACTGCTTCACGGTCACCGAGTACCTCGCGATCGATCACCTCGGCCTTACGGCACCGGGCGAGGCGTGGAAGGCGATCGAATCGGGGATGCTCGAGAAGGACGGCGAGCTCCCGATCAATCCGAGCGGCGGGCTGATCGGCGGCGGCCACCCCGTCGGTGCGACCGGTGTGCGAATGCTCGTCGACGCCGCGCACCAGGTCACCGGGACCGCGGGACCGTGTCAGATCGACGGCGCGAGCGCGTTCGGCACGCTCAACATCGGCGGCAGTGGCACGACCGCGGTGTGCTTGATCGTGGCAGGGTCTTCGGTATGACCGCACGGGTTGTTCATCGCTACGCGAACCGGTTGCCGGCCGATGACGATCATCCGTATCGCACGGGGGCGTGGCGGCCGAACCTCGTCGAGTGGGATGCCGACGATCTCGAGGTCGTCGAGGGTACGGTCCCGGCCGACCTGAACGGCACGTACCTGCGCAACACCGAGAATCCGTTGCTGCCGTCGCTCGGCCGCTATCACCCGTTCGATGGCGACGGCATGCTCCACGCGATCACGTTCCGGGGTGGCAAGGCGAGCTATCGCAACCGGATGGTCCAGACCGCGGGCCTCGCGGCGGAGCTGGAAGCCGGCGCGCCGCTGTGGGCCGGCATCATCGAGGCGCCGGCGAAGTCGGTGCGCGAGGGTTGGGGCGCGCGTGGCAAGATGAAGGACGCGTCGAGCACCGACGTCGTCGTGCACGCTGGCCGTGCGCTCAGCAGCTTCTATCAATGCGGGGAGCTCTACGCGCACGACCCGCGTACACTGCAAGGTCACGGTGCGGTGCCGTGGAGCGGCGGGTTCGGCGGGTTCGGCGTCTCGGCCCACCCGAAGCTCGACGAGGTCACCGGCGAGCTCCTCGTGTTCGGCTACGGTACGAAGGCGCCCTACTTCGCGCTCGGCGTGGTCGATCCGCGCGGCGAGCTCGTCCGCCAGCAGGCGGTGCCGCTGCCGGGCGCGCGGCTCCCGCACGACCTCGCGTTCACCGAGCACTTCGTGATCGTCGGCGACTTCCCGCTGTTCTGGGATCCCGAGCTGCTCGCGAAGGGCGTGTATCGCCCGCGCTGGTATCCGGACCTGCCCACGCGGTTCGGCGTGGTGCCGCGCGCAGGTGGCGACGTCCGCTGGTTCGAAGCTGCGCCGACGTACGTGCTGCACTTCATCAACGCCTTCGAGGATAGAAACACGATCGTTCTCGACGGCTACTTCCAGGGCGATCCGATGGCGAAGCCGGATCCGGCGGATGGACCGTGGGCCGGCCTCAAGAAGATGGTCGACATCCACTCGATGCAGGTGCGCCCGCATCGCTGGCGGCTCGACCTCGCGACCGGCGCGGCGACCGAGGAGCGGATGTTCGAGGACATCTCCGAGTTCCCGTCGATCAACGGGCGCGTCGGTGGCCGCCGCCACCGCTACGCGTGGACGATGACCGCGAAGCCGGGATGGTTCCTGTTCGATGGCCTGCTCCGCCTCGATCTCGAGACCGGTGCGACGCAGCGCTATCGCTATCCCGACGGCGTGTACGCGAGCGAGAGCCCCATGGCACCGCGGCCGAACGCCACGGCCGAGGACGATGGCTACCTCCTCACGTTCATCAGCGACACGGTTCGCGATGTCTCCGAGTGCCACGTGTTCGATGCGGCGCACGTCGACGCGGGACCTGTCGCGAAGCTGCGCCTGCCCGAGCGGATCTCCAGCGGCACCCATGCCTGCTGGACCGCTGCGTGATCTAACCCCAGGGATCGCTTGTGTTGACCCGCGTAGGCGTAAGCGTAGGCGTAGGCGTCGGCGAAATTCCGGAAGCAACCGCGCGGCGGGCTGGCCGATACGGCGTGGATGTTCCATTTCCAGACGCTGGATGTGTACAAGTGCGCGGTCGCATTTCTCCCCCTGGTCATTGCGCGCGGCTCAACGCTTGCGTGCGCCGCCGTACTCGACGCGATGCAAGTCGTCGGCCTCGCCGACCCAAGAATCCCCGAGGGCCACGCCTTGCTGGTACGCATCGTCTCGATGCTCACGAAGATGATCGGATGAAGTCG
>JAYVLW010000343.1:0-5429 GCA_043759315.1 Myxococcales bacterium | reverse complement strand
TGAAGCAGATGCGGGCGCGGGCCCCGGGTGGGTGCGGTCACGCGTGGGGATCCGGGCACCGAGCCCGCGTCCTGAATCCAGGTGCCCGTCGGCGTTCGGGTCGGCGCCGATGTCCGGGCAGGCGTGGGGGGCGTCGATCGGTGCATCGAACTGCGCCGCATCGACCTGGATCGTCGGGCTCAGATTCCACACCTGGTTGCATCCGACGCAAAGCATCGCAGCCGAGCGCCACATTCCGCTCCGAGGATACAACGGTCGCTGCAACGAATGAGATTGTTCGACGATCTTGACCTTCAGGCCCTCGTCGGCGCTTCGAGCTCGAGCTCCGCAGCGGCAACGGAGATTCTTCGTCGGATCCTGCGCTCCTCGGTCTCTGGCTCGATGTACGTGCAAGGCCCCTGTTGCGGTGAGGGCGCCGCAATACGACAATGTTCGCATGCGCGTGTTGTCCGTGATGCTCGGCCTCGTGTCGGCGTGCGGATTTCGAGTGTCCGGCAGCGGCCCGACAAACGACGGTCCTCTGGACAGCCTCGTCGATGCGCAAGTGGATGCGGAAGGTCCAGCGACCGACGCGCGTGCCGACGCGCCGATCGCACCCCTCACCTGCGATGTTGCGTCATGGCCGCACAGCCTGGGCGGGACGAGCCGCTACTACGTGGGCACGAACAAGACCTTCGATGACTCGCAGACCGCGTGCGTCGCGCGCGGCGGTCGGCTTGCGATCATCGAGACCTCGAGCGAGAACGCCGCGGTCGCCACGTTGCTCGAGACGGCGAATGCGACCGCATGGACCTGGATCGGCCTCAGCGACCGCACGGTGGAAGGCGTGGATGTCTGGGTCGACGCGGTCCCGGTGCTGACCACCGACTTCACGAGCTACAACCCGAAGATCGGCGCCGCCGCGGACTGCTACGACTTCAGCAAGGACCCGGGCGGTGGCAAGTGGGGCGACTGGTACTGCACGGACGCCCACAGCTACCTCTGCGAGTGCGCCCCCGATCGCCCGATGCCGTGACCGTGTTCGACCGCATCGCGCAGCTCGTGCCGTGCCTGGTTGCAGCGTGCAACGCCGGGCCCCTGACCCCTTTCAACGCGCCCGTCGCACGAACACCGTGGCCCGTGCACGAGGGCTGGCGAAGCGAGCTGTTGTCCTTCCCGCTCGAGTTCGCCCCGACGCTGCCCTACCGCGGTGTCGAGGAGATCCGGTTCGCCCCGGGCTTCTTCGATCCGGAAGCGCCCGGGTACTGGTCGTATGCGTTCGCGTGGCGGCTCGAGGCGTACCCGGCGTTCGAGCCGACCGCGATCGGCGCTCAGCTCACCACGTACTTCCGCGGCCTGGTCGCTGCGGTCGATGAAGGCAACGAGATCACCGACCGAGACTCGATCGTCGTGCGCGCCGCGGGCACCGAACGACGGCTCACCCTGACCGCCCACGTGATCGATCCCTTCACCACGAAGCGCCCCGTCGACCTCACCGGCACCGCGTTGCAGATGGCCTGTCCCACCGGCGCGCTCTGGGTGTTCACCTTCGCCCCGGCCAACAGCACCTTGCACCGCGAGCTCGACGCACTCGCCGCGCGAGCCGCCTGCCAGCAACCGCCCGTCCCGAACGCGCCTCGCCCGGGCCGCTAGGTTTACTCAGGGGCCGCGAACGCCGATGGACCGGCAAGACGGCAGGCGGCGAGCGAACCCGCGTAGCGCTACGTGCGCAGGGTCTCGCGGTAACCCAGGATCGCAGCGCTGGTGGTGGGCGTGTCGACAAAGCTCGCGAGCACGCCGAGATCGATACCTGCGAGCACGTCACTGGTCTCGCGCGGCTCGTAGCGCTCGCCGACGAGCACGTACGGGGTCAGCGCGCCCTTGCGCCAGAACCAGACCTCGCGCACGCCGAGCTTGCGATAGATCTCCAGCTTGTCGATGCCGCCGGAGGTCCACACGACCTCGATCGCGAGATCAGGGCGCGCTGCGGTGCGGGCGGGTCCGAACACCCAGCATTCGTCGGGCTCGACGCCGCGCTCGACGGCCTTGTCTTCGAGCGTCCAGCTACCAACCGTGCGGAACTCGATCCGACGCTCGAGGCAGTATGCCTCGACGAGGCAACCGAGCACCGACTTGATGCTTTCGTGGTCGGCCGATGGACTCATGATCTCCAGCTCCCCTTCGAGGAACGCGATCCGCGGCGCGGAGCGGTCTCCTCGGAGTTCCATCACCCGCTGATAGTCGGCCCAGGTCGCGCCGTGCAGCACGACGATCTGATCACCGCGCGGCGGTGCGACGAACGCGGCGTCGGGGGTCCGGGCCTGGCTGACCATCTGGCATCAGGATAGCCGATCGCGATACCGCGCCCAATCGTGAATCACCCGGAGGCGAGCGGACGCCGATGGGGCCGAGCGACAACTCCGCGGAGTTGTCATTCGAGCTAGTTGCTCGTCGCGCCGAACCACGCCGTCACGCTCCACTGCGCCGACGGCGTCATCGCATCGGTGTCGTACATCCGCGCGATCTGCAACGCGCTCGACAGACGCTTCGCCCACGCGACGCGGAGCTCGCCGGCCCCGGCCGCCGCCTCGCGCGAAGCCGCGGCCCAGGCGCCGGCCTGCAACCAGCGCCCCATCGGAGCGCCCGCGGAGAGCGCGCCGACGACGCCCCGCCCGGGACGCACGCGGACGCTCGCATCGATCCACCCGATCGGGGCGACAACACTCGCCGACGCACCTGCACCTGCACCTGCTTCCGCGTTCCGCCACAGGTCGACGCGCTCGAGTCGATACAGCGGACCGAACGCTGCACCGACGCTCCCGGTCCCTGCACGAACATCCGCGCTCGCCCGCCATCGGGCGCCTGCCGCATCGCGCTCGATCCCAGCGAACACGAGCGCGCTCGCACCGAAGCCCGGCTCGTACACGAGGCCACCGCCGAGCTCGGTGCGGGCGTGCTCCGCGCGCCACGTGCGTGCGAGCGCGAGCTCCGTGGCAGCCTCCACGCGCCCCGGATCGATCGCGACGCCCGCGCGTGCAGACCACCGAGGGTCGAGCTGGAGCGCGAACGCCCCGCCCGCGAGCGCGGGCGAGATCACGTCATCGATCTCGAGCCCGACAGACAACGTCTGGGTGGCCGCGACGCCGCGCACACCCGTCCGCGGATGATCATCGAGAACGGCACGATAGCCGGCGGCGACATGGGCGAGCTGCGACGGAGCGAGCGCACCGGCCGCGAGCGCGAAAGTTCCACCGGTGGACTGGACCTCGAACAGGCGCAGCACGGTCACGGCGGCCGAGGCGTGGCCCCAGTCGCTCGCGCGAAACTCGCCATCGAGCCACACGCCCCTCGCACCGAGACCCAGCCGCGCACCGCGCCACTCGGCATCGAGCGTCAGATCGAGCGCACCGTAGGTCGCAGCGCCCTGCCCGCCCGCACCGACCGCCGCCCCCACTCCCAGCGCATCGTCCGCGCGCGCCGAGCCGGCGAAGAGGAGGAGGGTCAGAGGGAGCGCAGCCCGCACGCCGAAAGGGTCGCGCCGCCGGCGCCGCGGGACAACTTATCGGTTCGCGGCAGCCCGCTGCGCGTTCGCGCGGCGTACCAGGCGCCACATGCCGAGGCCCGTGATCGTGGCGAGGCCCACACCGACTGCGAGCAGACGCCACCGGTATGCCCCGCCCACCGCCGGGCGGGTCGAGGTCCAGAACCCCGACGGCCGCGTGTAGACGATCTCGTGGGTCGTCGGGGGCTCTGCGGCGCTCGTGGCCGCCAGGCCAGCGACGACAAGCGCGAACACAAGCACCACGGACCGCATCCCGAGCCTATAGCACGGGGGCCCTGCGCGATCGGTGCCGACTGCGCTGCGTCATTGCGTCGCAGAACAGCTCCAGAGAGGCACGATCTTCGATCCTATCGCGTGTCTTGCGGACCACTCAGGGACACGACGCCCAGTCGGGCCTCGTGTCGGGACCCGGATCATTGCTGAGGTTCGTGGGCGCCGATCCGTCAACGTTGACTCGGTAGATCTCGCGATTCCCATCACGATCAGTGTCGAAGATCAGGCTGTTCCCGTCGGGCGACCAGCGTACGTTGTCATCGTTGCCAGCGTGTGCCGTCACGTTTCGTAGACCGGTCCGGTCCGGGTTGATCACCCAGATGTCGGTTGCCCCAGCTGCTGTCTCGCGAACGAACGCAATCCTCGTACCGTCAGGGGACCACCGCGGATCGAGATCCTTCTCGGTCGTCGCAGTTAGCTGGAACAGGCCAGAGCTATCGGCGTTCACCAGGTACAGGTCGCCCGCGTTGGTGTTGCAGCCGAAGACCACCTTCCGTCCATCGGGCGCGTAGCGCGGTGTCACGCAAACCGCGGACGGGATGCTCGAAAGGATCGCCTGACCGGATACGCCGTCAACGCCGACCGCGTAGACCTGGGCCACTGTGACCATGGGCGAGATGATGTACACAAGCTTGCTCCCGTCGGGAGCCCACGACGGTGCACTGCGTGAAGACCCAGCCGGCCCGCTGAGCTCATGTGCACCCGTCCCATCAGTCCCGATCACGACGGCTCGATTCTCAGAGGTGTCGAATGCCACGAAACCGCCGTCGCGAGCCCACTCGAGATGGTCCTCCTGCGCCGCATCGTTCGTGAGTGGAACCGAACCGCTTCCGTCTGCGGACATCACGAACAAGTTTCGCTGCACACCGTTGTCATTCGTGTAGGCGATCTTCGTTCCGTCCGGCGACCACACGCTCGAGCGTTCGTACGTCGCCGTCTTGGTGATGGCGTTCGCCGAGGTACCATCGGCAAACGCGGTCCAAACATCCTCATCCCCATCCCGGCTGCTCGTCCAGAGGATCCGCCCACCGTGGTCGACACAGGTCGGCTCGGGCGGTGGTTCCGATTGGCACGCTCCCGCGACGCAGTGTGGCGCGGGCATCGGACAATCCTCATTGCCGTCGCAACCGTCCTCTGTGCAGACGTTTCCGACGCATGCACCGATCTCACAGATCTCCGGGGAGTCGTACCCAACGGCGGCGCACTCGGCGTCGGTCTCGCAGCACACGCGCGGGTTCCGCTTGGTACAGGCCGTAGCGACACTACACACCACGAGGAACGGCACCAACCATGCCCGACCGTGTGCGTGTGCCTGAGCCATACGTGGAGCATACCGCAGCATCCCGATACATTCGCACTGCCCAAAATCTCAGGCGGTCTCGCTCGAGCATGATCGCGAGGCTCCGCTGGATCTTCCCGGTGGTCCACTTGGTCAGGGTGCCGGCGCAGTACTGCTTGAAGCGCTCCTTCGGCGAGAAGAGGATCGTCGAGGAGAACGCGGCCTCGACCGGGGTCCGATCCTTCGGCGGCTTGGAGAAGAAGTGCCAGCTCGCCGGCCCGATCCCGTAGAGGTTCGGCCCGTACTCGATCACGTTGAGATAGATCTCCATGATCC
>JAYVLW010000342.1:0-6213 GCA_043759315.1 Myxococcales bacterium | reverse complement strand
TCCTGGTTCGGGAACACCGTGACCGACGTACCGGGGACGGCGTTACCGCTCTGGAAGTCATCGACCTTCGTCGCGAGCGCGACCGCGACCGTGGTCGCGACGTCCGCGCTCGGGGTGCCGAGGCAGCTGAGGTCTGCCGGGCCGTCCTCCACCCAGTTGTTCTTCGACACCTCGTGGTTGGCCTTGAGGACGCCGGTCGGCTTGTTGAAGCCGATGTCCTCGACCTTGGGAGCGTCGACAGGAGTGTTCCCGCCGTCGTCGCCGCAAGCGGCCACGAGGGTGAGAGCGAGGACGGAGCAAAGCGAGGCAAAGCGCATGGGCGACTCCCGAGGAAAGATGATGCGTTGTAACGGCCATCCCGGCGGGGATCAACCATTTCCACACCGCTCGCGACGGCCATTGTGATCGCTGGTACAACGCCGGGCATGGAGCTACCGAAGATCCGCGACCTTCTCGGCGAGCACGCCACGCTGCTCGATCACCAGTGCAAGACCATCGCGAAGGCCTCGTTGACCCTGCCCTCCCCGAGCTACATCGACGACATCTACGCCCGCGGTTCGGACCGCAGCCCGCGCGTCATCGGCGCGATGCAGCAGATGTTCGGTCATGGCCGGCTCGCCGACACCGGTTTCGTCTCGATCCTCCCGGTCGACCAGGGCATCGAGCACTCGGCCGGTGCGTCGTTCGCGCCCAATCCGATGATGTTCGACCCGGAGAACATCGTGAAGCTCGCGATCGAGGGCGGCTGCTCGGCGGTCGCCTCCACGTTCGGCGTCCTCGGGATCACGGCGCGGAAGTACGCGCACAAGATCCCGTACATCGTGAAGATCAACCACAACGAGCTCCTCAGCTACCCGAACACCCACGACCAGACACTGTTCGGCAACGTGAAGACCTGCTGGAACATGGGCGCGCAGGGCATCGGCGCGACCGTGTACTGGGGCGCGCCCGAGTCACGGCGCCAGCTCCACGAGATCTCCGAAGCCTTCGCACAGGCGCACGAGCTCGGCATGTTCACCGTGCTGTGGTGCTACGTGCGCAACAACGCGTTCAAGACCGCCGCCGGCGACATGTCGCTGTCGGCGGATCTCACCGGCCAGGCGAACCACCTCGGCGTGACCATCCAGGCCGACATCATCAAGCAGAAGCTCCCCGAGAATAACGGCGGATACACCGACCCGGCGCTCAAGGGCCTCGGCAAGACGCACAAGAAGGTCTACACGGACCTGACGAGCGACAACCCGATCGATCTGACGCGCTACCAGGTGGCGAGCTGCTACATGGGCCGTGTCGGCCTCATCAACTCGGGCGGCGCGTCCGGTGAGAACGACCTCCGAGACGCGGTGATGACCGCCGTGATCAACAAGCGCGCGGGCGGCATGGGCCTGATCGCGGGACGCAAGGCGTTCCAGCGCCCGTTCAAGGAGGGCGTCGAGCTCCTCCAGGCGATCCAGGACGTGTACCTGTCGAAGGACGTCACCATCGCCTGATCCTTCCGGGCGATCGCATCGCGATTGCTGTGCGCTCCGCGTTCGTGCGGCTGCCGGATTGATAGAATAGGGCGCGTATGGCCCGGCTCGGGGAGCTCCTGGTGGCGAGTGGTCTGCTCACCACCGAGCAGATCGAGCAGGCCCTCCGTGCGCAGGTCATGTGGGGCGCCCGCCTCGGCACGAACCTGATCGAGCTCGGCTTCCTCGATCTCGATCAACTGACGACCGCGCTCGGCCAGCAGCACAACATGCCCGCGGCCTTCGCGCGGCACTTCGAGAAGGTCGACCGCGAGCTGCAGCTCCTGCTGTCGCCCGACGTCGCACACAAGCTGACGTGCGTCCCGCTCGTCCGGGTGGGGGCGGATCGCAAGGTCGTGATCGCCTCGTGCTCGCCGCTGACGGCGAAGGGGATCGCGATCGTCGCGGACGAGCTGTGCGTGGATCCGCGGGTGATCATCCCGTCGATCGCCGCCGAGCTGCGCATGCGCTACCAGCTCGAGCGCGTCTACGGCATCCAGCGACCGTCGCGGTTCATGCGCTCGCCGGGAGAGACCCGGCAGTCGTTCCACGATCTCGAGATCGACGTCGCCGACAGCGATGTCGATCTCCAGCCGTACCGCGATCCCCTCGACGACCTCTCGATCGATGTCGACCTCGGCAACGCGGGCCCACCGGAGGATCACGTCGAGCAGCTCGACGACGACGATCTGATGCTCGAGACCACGACCGAGCGGGCACCGACCGAGCTGGAGGAGCATCCCGCCGGCGCGTTCGAGCTCGACGACCTGCCGCCATCGGCGCCGGCCGACGATCTCGCGGTGCCGACGCTCGTCGAGGAAGACAACTCGTCGGGCAAGGAGCGCCGCAAGTACGCGCGCACCCTCGCCGATGGTCCGACGGACCGACAGTCGATCCCGATCCCGATCATCCCACCCGGCTCCGGCCCGATCCCCACCCAGGGCGCGCTCGGCCGCATCGCCATCCGCCGGGTCAAGAAGCACACGCGCACTCCCGCCGACGGGAACACCCTCGGTGAGGCCACGCGGGGGATCCGTCGCGCGACCGATCGAGACAAGGTCGCCGCGCTCGTCATCGAGGCGTTGTTCCGGTTCGCGCCGTCGTGCCACGCGGCGACCTTGCTCGTCGTACGCGGCGGCATCGCGACGAGCTGGCGGGGGTTCTCGCGCATCGGCGCGCCCGAGGCCGAGGTCAGCGTACCGCTCGATCAGCCGGGCCTCGTCCCGCGCTCATCGCATCGGAACGTCACCACCAGGGCGCCGATGAGCGACCTCGGTCCGATCGATCAGCTCTTGCTCGCTTCGCTCGGAGCGCACGGCGAGCTCTGTATGGTGCCGGTCTCGATCTCGGGCCAGGTGCTGTGCGTGATCGCGATGGTGATGGAGCCCGATGCGCAGCTCGGGACCGCCGAGTCGATCGCGGTGGCCGCCGGCGCGGCCTTCGCCCGGCTGATGCGCGACTCCAGCCGCTAGCCAGCGGCAGGAACGTGGCAGCACGTAGCGTTGCGCAGGTCGATTGACGTCGCCCGTTCCTTGCGGCAGGTTCGCCCCGATGACCGCCGACGCCGAGATCGCAGGCACGCCTCGCAAGAAGCACCGGCATGATCTGGGGCACGAGGACCACGGCCCGAAGGTGGCCGCCGGAACGACGAAGGCGATCCAGATGCTGCTCGGGCTGTGGATCGCGCTGACGTTCGCGCTGGTGGTCTACGTGCTCGTCGACGGCAGCCGACCTAAGCCTTCGAACCCCGAAGCGCCCACCGCACCTACATCGTCGCCCGCGTCGGCTCGGTAGCCGTTGCGGCGCTCGCGTTTGACATCCGGATCGGTCATGGTTCCCCGCTCGGGTGCGCGTCGTGGGGACTAAGGCCCGCCCGTCATGATTCCGGACGATGTCATCACCCAGATTCGCGACGCGGCAGACATCGTCGCGGTGATCGGGCAGACCGTGCAGCTCCGCAAGGCGGGGCGCAACTGGAAGGGCCTGTGCCCGTTCCACGGCGAGAAGACCCCGTCGTTCAACGTGTCACCCGACAAAGGGTTCTTCCACTGCTTCGGCTGCCAGAAGCACGGTGACGTGTTCACGTTCATCATGGAGCTGGAAGGCAAGAGCTTCGTCGAGGCCGCCGAGCAGCTCGCGAACCGGTTCAACATCGCGGTGCCCCGGATCGAGGAGGCGCCGGAGCTGCGCAAGGCGCGCGGCGAGCGCGTGTCGATGCTCGATATCAACCGCGTCGCGACGGCGTTCTACCGCGAGCTGCTCGCCGACAAGGTGCGCGGCGAACCCGGCCGCGCCTACCTCGAGAAGCGCGGCGTCACCACCGAGACCGCCGACAAGTTCCAGCTCGGCTACGCGGCGAACGACTGGGGCCTGCTCGCCGACCACCTCAAGGCGAAGCACGTCGACATGGAGCTCGCCGTGCGGGTTGGCCTTGTCTCGCCGCGGCCGTCGAGCGGCGGCTACTACGACCGGAATCGCGCGCGGCTCGTGTGCCCCGTGATCGTGCCCGGCGGCGAGGTCGTCGGGTTCTCGTCGCGCCTCGTCGGGCCGCCACAGGTGGCCCCGGATGGCAGCGAGCCACCCAAGTACATCAACAGCCCCGAGAGCGCGGTCTACAAGAAGTCCAAGCTGCTGTTCGGGCTCGCGCAGGCGCGCGAGGCGATGCACGTCAACAAGCGGGCGGTGCTCGTGGAGGGGAACTTCGACGTCATCACGCTGCACCAGGCGGGGTTTGCCGAGGTGGTCGCGCCGCTCGGCACCGCGCTGACCATCGACCAGGTCACGGCGCTCAAGCGCCTCAGCGAGCGCGTCGTGCTCCTGTACGACGGGGATCGCGCGGGCTACAAGGCGACGATGCACGCCCTGCAGATGTGCGTCGAGGCGGATGTCGAGGTCCAGGTGGCGCGGCGGCCGGGCCACGGCAAGTCCGGGGGCGCGGGGCCGCTCGCCGACGGCAGCGACCCGGATAGCATCGTGGCCGCAGGCGGCGCAGCGCTGCTCCGGGAGTCGGTCGACCGGGCGCAGGGCGGCATCGAGTACTTCGCGAACGAGGTGTGGGGCAAGGCGCGGGGGAACGCGGACGCCCGCGCGCGCGCGCTCGACGAGGCCGGGCGCGTCGTCGGCAAAGTTGCCAACCCGGTCAAGCGTGATCTACTCCTCCACACCTTGGCGACCGCGCTCGGAGTGGATGTCGGGGTGGTGCGCAACGCCATCGGTCGGGCCTCGTCCGGAGCCTCCCAGGGGTATGGCCCGGGCCAGCTGCCCCCGCAGCGGACCTACGGGCACGCGAGCTCTCCCGAGACCGGACCGCCCCCGACAGGGGCGGAACCCCCGCGATCCGAGCTCAAGGTCCCCATCGAGGAGCTGGAGGTGATCAACCTCCTGGCAGATCACCCCTCCCTGATCGCAACCGATGAAGCAGACAAGGCTTTTTGGCTCTTGACGGACAAGCGCCTTCGCGACATGTATTCCGCGGCTCGGGATGGTCGGTCCCTCCACGAGCTCGCCCCCGTGTTGTTGCCCAAGTCCCCGGCCGAACAAGTCCTCTCCGGCAAGTACGCCGAGACGAAAGACCCTCGCGCCGAGCTGATCAAGATGACCAGCAACCTCACCCACCAAGCTGCCCGCGTCGATCGCAACGAGCTCGAGAAGAGCCTCGTCGATGCGCAGCGCGGCGGCGATCGCGATCGCGCGCGGCTGATGGCGCAGCTCGCGGTGGCGCAGCGCCGGGCCGACCATGCCGAGATCGCGCGCATCAAGGAAGTGTTGGCCGAGCTTGCGAGGACGCAAGCGATGGCTTCCGAGACTCAAGGAAAGCAGGTCGACTAGTCATGGCTCGTACTCCAGCAGCGAAGACCAAGGTGGCTCCGAAGGCGGCGGCGGCGACGGCAAAGAAGCCGGACGCGCCATCGAAAGACCCGAAGAAGCCCGACCCGAAGAAGCTCGAGTCGAAGGATGCCAAGACGAATGGCGTCGCCGCGAAGGGTGTGAAGGCTCCCGCTGGCAAGGCCGCGAAGCCGTCCAAGCCGGGGCGCACGCGCGACGAGGACGGGGACTACAGCGATGACGACGACGACGACGACTTCGTTGCGGTCCCCAAGGCGCCGAAACCGGGCAAGCCGGGCAAGCCGGGTCCCGCCGCGAAGGGCGCGCGCCCCGAGCTCGACCTCGGTGACGACGATGACGCCGTCCCGATGGCCTCGTTCGAAGGCGACGACGAGGATGACATCGCACTTCCGCCGGTGAAGCGCCCGAGCGCGACGAGCGAGGCGGATGCCGCGGCGCTCGAGGCCGAGACCCGCAAGGGCAAGGGCGGCCGGGCCCCGAAGGAAGGCGGCCGCGACGGTAACTCGATGCGCGACAAGCTCATCGAGCTCGGCAAGTCGAAGGGCTTTGTCACCTACGACGAGGTCAACGACCACATGCCCGAGGACGTCGTGTCCACGGATCAGATCGATGGCTGGCTGTCCGCGCTCGGCGAGCACGGCATCGAGGTCGTCGACGGCACGGGCAACCGCCGCCCCGACCTCGTCGATCAGCCGCCGAAGGAAGGCCCGCTCGGCATCGGCGCCGAGAAGGACGAGAAGGAAGAGGTCGACGAGGACGAGGAGTACGCGTACTCGCGTACGTCCGATCCCGTCCGCATGTACCTCCGCAAGATGGGCTCGGTCTCGCTGCTCACCCGCGAGGGCGAGGTCGAGATCGC
>JAYVLW010000341.1:0-4299 GCA_043759315.1 Myxococcales bacterium | reverse complement strand
TCGGGCCGCAACGCGGAGCACTTCCAGCGGATCGAGGAGCACGGCCTGCACATCCTCCTCGGGTTCTACGAGAATGCGTTCCGCGTGCTCCGCGCCGCGTACGACGAGCTGAAGCGCCCGCCCGGGACGCCCCTCGCGACGTGGCAGGACGCGTTCAAGCCGCATGACTACGTGGTGTTGATGGAGCAGGTCGGCACCGCGTACGTCCCGTGGCCGATGAACTTCCCGCGCAACAGCGGGGCACCCGGCGATGGCGGCGTGCTGCCCACGCCGTGGGAGATGATCGAGATGATGATCGGGTGGCTCAAGCAGCTGTTCGACACCTCGAACCAGCTCCCGGATCGCGCCGACAACCTCGAAGCCGCGCACGCGCACACGATCGTCCGCGACGCGATCGGCGTGTATCGCGAGCTCCACGCGCTTCACGAGTGGTTGCACGACAAGGCCGACGATCTCGAGACCAACATGGATTGGCGCCGGGACTTCTGCACCATCGACCTCGGCATCGCTGCGATCAAGGGAACCATCGAGAGCGGCGTGATCCTGCCGCCGTACGACTGGTTCAAGCTCGACACGCTCGACTTCCGCGACTGGCTCACGAAGTACGGCGCGCACACGATCTCCGTGAACAGCGCGTACATCAGCGGCATGTACGACCTCGGGTTCTCGCTCGCCGGGCAGGTCGGCGCCGGCACCGCGATCAACGGCATCCTGCGGATGTGCTGGACCTACAAGGGCGCGGTGATGTGGATGATGCAGGCCGGGATGGGCGACACCATCTTCGCGCCGCTCTACCTCGTGCTGAAGAACCGCGGCGTCAAGTTCGAATTCTTCTCGCGCGTCGACGACCTGCAGCTCTCGGACGACAAGACGCAGATCGCGCGCATCGTGATCGGACGTCAGGCGATTCCACTCGGTGACTACGATCCGCTCGTGCCCGTGAAGGACCTCCCGTGCTGGCCGAGCGTGCCGAAGTACGATCTGCTCGCCGACGGCAAAGCGCTCGCCGCGTCGGGTGCGGATCTCGAGGACTGGTGGACGCCGTGGCCGGATCCGTTGCCGCCGAAGATCCTCGAGCTCGGGACCGACTTCGATCTCGTGATCCTCGGCTGCTCGGTGGGCGTGTTCCCGTACATCGCGAAGGAGCTGATCGCCGCGAGCCCCGCGCTCGCGACCATGGTCGACAAGGTGAAGACCACGCAGACCCAGGCGACGCAGCTGTGGATGTCGACGGATCTCGCCGGCCTCGGCTGGACCCTGCCGAGCCCGGTGCTCGACGGCTACGCCGAGCCGATGGACACCTGGGCCGACATGACCCACCTCGTGGACCGCGAGGACTGGCCCGTCGATGCGACACCGAAGAACATCGCGTATCTGTGCAGCCCGCTCCCCGACGACGGTCCCCTGCCGCCGCGCACCGATCGCGGATATGCACAGCGCCAGGATGCGCGGGTCAAGGCGAATGCGTTGTCGTGGCTCGATAGCTGGGCCGGAGGGCTGTGGCCCGCGCAGACGCCACCGGGGAATCCGAACGGCTTCGACTACCAGCTGCTCGTCGCGCCGGGCTCGCCGGCCGTCGGGCCGGCGAGGTTCGACACGCAGTACTGGCTCGCCACGCTGAACCCGAGCGATCGCTACGTCCTCGCGGTCCCGGGCAGCGTCGACTTCCGGCTCGGCACCCAAGGTGCCGGGTTCACGAACCTCTACCTCGCGGGGGATTACCTCAAGACGGGGATGAACGTCGGCTGCGTCGAAGCAGCGACGATGGGCGGCATGCACGCGTCGCGCGCGATCTGCGGGCGGCCAACGGAGATCATCGGTGACGCAACCTGATTACATCGCCCGCGGTGGCGACCTCGTGATGGCCCCGCCGCTCGAGCTGAACGACGCGATCATGTACTCGTTCCTCGTCGGCGCGGAGCTCGCCGCGCTACAGTCGATCTGCGATCTGCAGCTCAACGCGGTGTGCGGGCCCGACATCATCTACAAGCCCCTCGCACCGTTCGCCGCGATCGTGTGCGCCGACATCGCGGACTCGTTCTCGACCGTGCCACCGGACTCCGAGAAGGGCTGGATGAGCGAGCGCGACTTCGGCGTCTGGATCCCGGTCGTGCAGGGCACGATGAAGAACGGCACGTGGTCCGCCGGGCGGATCGGCTGGTACCTGCCCTACGTGTTCGTCGACAACGTGGCCGCGATGGTCACGGGCCGCGAGGTGTTCGGCTTCTTCAAGCAGACCGCCACGCTCATGATGCCCCCGGCGCCGGATGCCCCCGGTGCGTTCTCCGTCGATGCACTGGTGATCGCGCAGTACTCACCGGAGTCGCAGGCACAGGTCCTGCGCCTGATGACGATGACGTCGACGCAGCCCGTGCCGGCACCGCCGGGTTCGTGGGCAGGTGACGTCAAGCGCGCGTTCGAGGACGTGTGGCCCAAGATCAAGGGCATGATCGGCGACGTGCGTGGCCTGCCGATCCCGTTGTGGGACCTGCTGAAGAACGCGCTCGAGGACCTCGTCACCGGGGACGTACCGATGGTGTTCCTCAAGCAGTTCCGCGACGCCACGGATCCGACGAAGGCCTGCTACCAGGCGGTGATCGAGGCGCCCGCGCACCTCGTGAAGTTCCACGACGGCTGGTTCACGCATCCGCACGACATCACGATCGTGCCGGTCGATAGTCATCCGATCGCGGCCGAGTGCGGGCTCGGGAGGGGCACGCTCAGGGCCGAGCTCGGGTTCTGGTGCCGCATGGACTTCTTGATGAAGACCGGAACGGTGGTCGCGCAGCGCTGATGGGAGAGCTCCGGAACATCAGCGACTACCAGGTCATCGACGTCCTCGGACGCGGTGCCATGGGCGTGGTCTACGAGGCCGTGCACGCGAACGGTGCATCCGCGGCGGTCAAGACCGTCCGCGTCGCCACGGAGTCGACGCTCGAGTCGATCCGCCGCGAGATCCTGATGCTGCGGGAGCTCGAGCACCCCGGGGTGGTGCGGATCAAGGACCACGGCGTCGCGAGCGACGGGACGCCCTGGTATGCGATGGAGTTGCTGCGCGGCCGCACGCTGCGCGACGACCTCCGCGCGTGGTTCCCCGATCCGGCGAAGCCGGATGACAGCACGAAGGATCTCAAGGCGCCGGGACGAAAGCGGCCCGAGCGGCACGACGAGTTCGAAGAGCCGCGCGCGGACGTCGCGTCGACGCCACCGTATTCCCTCACCCACGTCGCCACGGTGTTCCGCAAGATCTGCGAACCGCTCGCGTACGTGCACGGTCAAGGCGTGATCCATCGCGACCTGTCGCCCGGCAACATCTTCCTGATCGGCACCGACGAACCGGTGCTGTTCGACTTCGGGCTCGCGTCACAGTTCCGTCTCGATGGTGCGCGCGAGGTGCTCGAGGTCGGCGGCTACGCGCGCGGCACCACGCACTACATGGCGCCGGAGCAGGCGCGCGGTGAGGTGGTCGATGCACGAGCGGACATCTACGCGCTCGGCTGCCTCCTGTTCCAGGCGCTGACGGGGCGGCCGCCGTTCATCGACGAGGGGGGGAAGAGCGTGCTGCTCCAGCACATCGAAGATCCGCCGCGACCACCCTCGCAGTTCGCGCCGGGCGCCGCCCGCTTCGACGAGCTGCTCCTGCGCATGCTCGCGAAGGCGCCGCGCGAACGACTCGGCTACGTCGAGGACGTCGCGACCGCGCTCGAGACGGTTGGCGCCGCGCCGCGGATCGCGCGGCCCGAAGATCGCCCCCGCCCGCGCGCGTACACCTATCGGCCTCGGCTCGCGGGCCGTGCGGAGGCGCTCGCGCAGTTCGATGCCCACATCGCGAGGGTCGCCGGTGGCATCGGCGGCAGCGCGGTGCTCGTCGGCGAGAGCGGCGCCGGCAAGACGCGCCTCGCCGGCGAGATCGCCACGCGCGCCGCGGGCGGATGGGATCTCCGCGTGATCACCGGTGAGTGCGAACCGGTCGCCGTCGCCGACGACGTGCGCGGCGCACCGCTCCACCCGCTGCGCCCGCTCCTCCGCGCGATCGCCGATCGGTGCCGCGAGGGTGGGCGCGTCGAAGCGGATCGCCTGCTCGGCCTCGACGGCGGCCTGCTCGCCGCGTACGAGCCGGCGCTCGCGGGGTTCGCGCGCACGATCGATCGCGTCGGTCCCACCGCCGGTGCGGCGGCGGCCGCGCGGTATCGCGTGCTGTCCGTGCTCCGCGAGGTGGTCGCGACGCTGACGATCGCCGAGCCCGTGCTGCTCGTTCTCGATGACCTGCAGTGGGCCGACGAGCTGACGCTCGCGTTC
>JAYVLW010000340.1:0-5828 GCA_043759315.1 Myxococcales bacterium | reverse complement strand
CCGATCTCGAGACCGTTGTCGACCCACGGTGCCGGGAGGATGCCTTCGTCCCACTCGTTGCGCCGGAGCATGCGGCCCATGTCGTACGGCAGGGGCTTGTCGCTCGTCGTGTGGTTTGCCGGATCGTGACGCTGCGGAAAGCTTCCGAACGAGGGCGTCAAGCGTCCGATCCGGACGTGGAGCTCGTCGGCGGCGCGAACCTCGACGAAGCCCATCGCCGCTTCGAAGCCATGGCACGCGAAGCACACCTTGAGGGTTGCAGAGGTGTTCCTCGTGAAGTCCTTCGTCATCCGCAGCGACAGCTCAGCGGTAGCGCCATCGAGCGTGATCGCGCGCGCGTTCGCCGCCGTGGGCACGGCGAGGTAGTCGAGCTGGATCGAGCCCGTGAGCGTGTAGCTCGCCTTCGGCTTCTCGTCCGCGACCGGTGGCTCCGGTGCGGTCGGCGCGGCGGAGCCCGCGCTGCCGCTGTCTTGCACCGGGAGAGGAATGACGGCGGACCCGGCAGCGGGGGCGGTCGGCGTCGGGACCTCGTCGGCGCGACTCGTCAGCGCTCCCACCGCGAGAACGGCGAGGGCGATGGCGCCGACGCGGAGGTCAATTGTCACGGGCGCCCTCGGCGATCCAGTCCCGCACCAGGACGATGTCCTGGGACGACAGATAGGGCGGGCCGTTGTAGGGCATCCGCCGGCCGAACGGAGGAGACGCCTCGATCTTCTGGACCAGGATGCTCCCGCAGGCATCGCCATCGACCACGATCGCCGTCCCCGATCTCCCGCCGCCTGTTCGCAGCGAGCTGTACGTGTCGAGATCGAGCCCGCTCTGGTTCGTGCCCGAGCCGTTGCCGGTGTGGCAGTTGTTGCACTTCCCGCGCTCGAAGACGCCGAGCTCGAGATCGGTTCGATAGCTGACCGCATGCGCGGGATCGGAGTCACCGGGGCACCCGGCGCCATCCGCGCTCGCGCTCGCGAGCGGGCCGACGTCGGGGGCGAACCGCTCCAGGCACCCTCCGAGGAGCGCCGCCACGATCAGAGCCCTATGCGGTCTCACGAGCGGGTCCCGAACGCGATCCGCACGACCACCTCGGCGTCCCCGGTATCGGGCGCCGTCTCGGTGCGCACGCCGCCGAGCGCGCCGACCACACAGTTCGTCGCCGCGGGCGAGCCGGAGCCGCGCACGCCGTGGGCCCTGCGCGACTCGTCGATCGTGAACTGGACCCGCACGGTGTACGGCGTGCCTTCCGCGGTGCAGCGCTCGATCAGCGGGCGGACGCGTTCGACGGCGCGCTGGATCACCGCCTGCGACAGGGAACCCTGGACGTCGACGCCGAGCAACTTCGCCTGGAGCTGGACGGGCGGTTTCGGGGGCGGTGGCGGACTGATCGGCGATGGTGAGGTCTCGGCGACCTGAGGAGGAGGTGGTGGTAGTGGCGGGCGTGCGGAGTCGCGGGCGGCCGCCGTACTCTTGCCGGTGCGCGACGGCCGCCGGCCCGCCGGGCGCCGCGTGGGACGGTCAACGTGCGCGACCTCCGGATCGATGACGATCTCTGGCTCGCTCTGTGTCGGTGCGACCGGCGAGGCTTCGATCGCCGATGGTGTGACCGTGGCAGGTGGCGGCGGCTGGATCGGTGGCGGCGGGGCCGCGCGGACCGGCGCTGCGATCGCGACGGACGGCGGTGCTGCGACGGGCTCGGGCGTGCGCGTGAGGGTCCAGGCGACCACCGTCGTCGCAAGAGCACCGACGGCGCCGAGCGCGACCACGGTTCCGATCCGTCGCCTGGGCGGGCGCAGCGCGACAACATCCGTGTCGCCGCCGCGATGGTCGATCCATCGATCGAGTGCGGCGATCACCTCACCGAGGTCATCGAACCGGTGGCGCCGTCGACGCGCGATCATCTTCTCGACGATCCGCGCGAGGCCCGGCGGAACGACCCGCCCTTCCGGCATCCGTTCCGCGATCGGTGGTGCTTGGTGGCCGATCTTCGCGGTGACCACCTCCTCCGGATCTCCGACGAACGGGAGGTTGCCGCCGGTGAGCGCCTCGTAGAGCGTGACGCCGAGAGCGTACTGATCGGCGCGGGCATCGATCTCGGCCCCGGAGATCTGCTCGGGCGCCACGTACCCCGGCGTCCCCAACGCGATCCCGGTCGAGGTCAGGCGTATGTCGCTGCTCTCGATGGAGAGCGCGATGCCGAAGTCCACGATCTTGGGGACGTCTCCGGTCTCGTCGGTCTTCACGATCACGTTCTCGGGCTTGAGGTCGCGATGGACGATCCCGAGCTGGTGGGCGTGGTGCAGGCCGCGGGCGATGCCGCGTCCGAGCCTCGCGACGCGCTCGGGATCGAGCGGACCTGCATCGATCAGCGTGGACAGCGGCAAGCCGTCGACCAGCTCCATGACGAGGTAGATCAACCCGTCGCTGGAGCGGCCGAAGTCGACCACGCTCGCGACGTTTGGATGCGCGAGCCGGCCTGCGTTCTTCGCTTCGTTGACGAAGCGAAGCCGCATCGCCTGCGCTGACGCGAGATCGCCGATCAGCACCTTGACGGCAAATACCTTGTCGACCAGCGTCTTGTGGTGGGCGCGGTAGACCCGGCCCATGGCACCTTCGCCGATCAGCGCGTCGATCGTGTAGTGCTCGAGATCCGTGCCGATCAACAGATCGTGCGAGACGAGCTCGATCTCGCCGCCGTCTGACGGACAGAACGCGACCTCCTTGCGGAACAGCGCGTGGCATCGCGAACAGCACCGGAGGAGGTGCTCGCTCGCTGCAGCGTCCGGCATCACCATAAGGCTACGTCACGCTGTTCAGCGGGGGAAGGCTTCGTTGCTGTGCAAGGCTTGCACAGTCTTGTTCACCCGCGGGACGATCGACGGCGCAGGATCACGGCGGCCACACCGAGCATCGCGAAGGTCGCAAACCCTCCGGAGCCCGAGCCCGCAGCGCAGCCGCCTTCGATCGCATCGCCGTTGTCGAGTCCCGCGTCCCCGCCACCGCTCGGCGGTGGGTTCGACGGCGGCGGATTCGGCGGCGGTTGCGACAGCGCCGGGTCGACGTTGATCGAGACGTTCGTGAAGCCGCCGTTGGTCAGCGCGGACTGCATCTGGACGGTCGTGCCCTTCACGAACGTGAACGTGCCCTGGCGGTTCTGCGCCGCGGTGTTGGCGTTCGAGTCCGCGAGCTCCATGCGCAACGTGTAGGTTCCGTCGGGGATGACGGTGTTGTTTCGATCCTTCAGGTCCCACGTCAGGGTGAGAGGCGTCGCGTGCGAGCCGATCGTCGCGCCCGAGACGGCATCGACATCGGCCACGCCGGCGAGCGTCCTCCACGCGACGAGGGAGGAGGTCCGGGTCGCCGACCACCGGCCGATGGTCTTCACGAACGTGCCCCCTGGGCCCTCGACCCACACGGCCACCACGTGGTTCGGGGCGTACTGCCCCCCGTTCGGGGTGGTGGTGAACGTCGCGGTGAGGGTCCCCGCCTCAGCGGCGAGGGATCCAGTCCCCACGACGAGCGCGCTAACCAGCAGGAATCGAGTGGTGCCCGGCATGGGGGAAGATCGGTGCAAGATCGCAGCCCAGCAGGTGCCTGTACCAAGCGTGCACACCCGCGAGGTTGTTCGGGAATCGCACACAACGTAGATTCATGGGGACGTGCCCGATGCTGTCCTCGGTCGGATCCTCCGCATCGTCGCGGCGCGCTCGCTGAACACGCTCGGTCGCCAGGTCATCAACGCGACCGTCGTGTGGGAGCTCTACGGCGACACCCACAACTTCCTCGTGATCGCCGGCCTGGGCTTCGTGCAGGTGATTCCCGTGATCCTGCTGTTCGTGCCCGCTGGGACGTGGGTGGATCGTTCGGATCGCCGGCAGCTCGCGACCTGGGCCGTCGCGATCACCGGCGTGATCGGTGTCGGCCTGGCGCTGGCCTCCGCGTTCGGTGCGAGCGCCATCGCCTTCTATGCGCTGCTGTTCGCGCAGGGCTGCGTCAACGTGGTGCACGCACCCGCCAGTGCGTCGCTGATCCCGCTGATCCTTCCGCGCGCCGAGCTCGGGCGCACGAACCGGATCACGTCGAGCGTGCAGGAGCTCGCGGGGATCCTCGGCCCGGCGCTCGCGGGCCTCGCGCTGATCTGGGTCGCGCCGCAGTGGAACTACGCGTTCGTCGCGGTCACCGGCATCGCATCGGCGCTGATGTATCGGGGGCTGCCACCGGCGCGCGCGATCGCCACCGGGACGAAGGAGGCACGCGCGGATTGGCGAGTCGGCCTGCGCTTCATCTGGAGCTCGCCGCTGCTGTTGCCGGCGCTCACGCTGGACATGTTCGCCGTGCTGTTCGCCGGTGTGTCTTCGCTGACGCCCGCGATCGCGACCGACATCTTGCAGACGAACGCGTTCGGGTATGGCGTGCTGCGCTCGGCGATGTCCGCGGGAGCGGTGCTCGCCGCGGTGATCGGTGGGAGACTGCCGCCGTGGAGGCGGCCTGGACGCGTTCTGCTGATCGTGGTGGCGTTGTTCGGCGCGGGGATCATCGGCATCGGGCTGTCGCGGTCGCTGCCGCTCACCGTGATCCTCCTCGTGTTCTGCGGCGGCCTCGACAACATCAGCGTGGTGATCCGCTCGACGCTCGAGCAGCTCGTGGTCCCGGATGCGATCCGCGGCCGCGTCAGCGCGGTGCACTACGTGTTCATCGGGATGTCGAACGAGCTCGGTGCCGCGGAGTCCGGCGTGGCGGCCTTCGCGATCGGCACGGTGCCCGCGATCGTCGTCGGTGGTGCGCTGGCGATCGCGGTCGCCGGCATCGTCGCCGTGAAGTGGCGCGCGCTCGCCGCGATGCCGCCCCTGGCGGAGCTCAAGCCCGAGGAGTCCGGCTGACCACGCGCGCCGCGGGCAGCGGGGCGTTCACGATCTCGGCGGCGCGTGCATCGGCGCGCCGGATGGACGACTGGTAGATCGCAAGGCCGAACGGCATGCCGATGAGGAGCGTGAAGATCACCGGTGCCATCAGCCAGAGGACGACCGTCGCCGGCCACAGCTCGACGTGCACGCCGGGCGGCTCGAACCCTCCCGCCAGCAGCATCATCATCAACGTGCCGATCCAGCCGAGCACCGACCACACCAGCGCCACGCCGACCCGCGGGTGCAGCCACACCACCAGGCCGGGGCCGACCAGCCAGCACGCGAACTGCGCGAACCCAGGCCCACCGGCGGACGTTCGCGCGACGAGTGTGCCGTCGTCGTAGAATTCGTGGCCCGGCATCACGCCGACCACGATCGCGGCGACGGTCATCGCAGCCAGCGCGAGGACGAGGCCGCGGAGCGCCTTGCGGAGCCGGAGGTCGCGCTGCTCGTTCATCGACTTCCAGTCTAGTGGATGCGCGCCGAGATGGCTCGTGCTGCGAGGATCTCGGCCTCGGCGATCGCGAGCTCGCCGGCGCGGACACGCCAGCCGTGCGGCGAGGTGTCGCGCGCGAGCGACAGGAAGATGTCGCGATGGCGGACCTCGGCCGTTGCCAGACTGGCATACAGCTCGCGTGACTTCGGATCATCGAGCCCTTCGGCGAGCAGGCCCAGGCGCTCGGCCGACCGGCCCTCGATGGTGGCGAACACGAGCAATCGATCGAGCAGCCGCTGTGGCTCGCCCTTGCGGATCAACTCGCGCAGCTTCGCGGCGTAGTCGTCGCCGAAGTCATGCGCGGCGGGCTGGCCACGGCGCGCCATCAGCTGCGAGACCTGGACGACATGGCGTGTCTCGTCGTGGGCGAGGCGCGCCATCGCGGTGACGAGATCGGTGTTCTCCGGGTAGCTGCGGATCAAGGACAGCGCGGACTG
>JAYVLW010000339.1:0-6505 GCA_043759315.1 Myxococcales bacterium | reverse complement strand
GGGTGCGTCGCCGCGCTTGCACGCGGCAGCCGCCGCAACGAGGACCCACCGAGCCGCGATCATCGGCAGACTCTACCAGTGTCGGACTGCCTCAAGATGGCCGACAACTGCAACAACCAGACGCTCGCCGGCGGCGCCGCGTGCACGCTGTTCGTCTCGTTCGAGCCGGGCGCGACGGGCGCACGCAGCGCGCGCGTCACGGCCACCGCGACATCGGGGTACGGGCATGTTCAAGAGCGTGACCGTTACGAACCCCGGCGGTCCGACGGGCGCGCTCACGGTCGCGCTCGTCGGCGACTTCACGATCGCGAATGACTCGTGCTCCGGCGCAATCGTCCCGTCGCATGCTCCGAACCGGCCAGTAGTTATCGCGGGACGCGCGCGATCGTGATCGCCGCGCTCGCCGCGCTCGCCGCGGGCGCCGCGCGATCGCCGTCGAGCGCATCGGACCAGCGGTCGACGCGGCGCTGCCAGTTCGGACGCTGGGTCGTGGTGCCGGCATCGCCGATCCGGACGTCCCTTGCCTGGCGGCGCGGCGTGCTTAGGGTGAGTGCGTGGGGCGGTCTTTCACTTTCTGGTGTTCGGCCTGCGATCTGGAGCTCGACGACGGCGTCGACTACACGAGCTGCCCGCGATGTCAGGGCCCGATCGTGTGGTCCGATCACCCGCTGGCGACACACGTCGAGGTTCCCACACCGCTACAGATGAGCGCGGTCCTCCTCGGCGTGCTCGTCGTGGTGCAATCGATCTTCGCGGTCCTCGATCCTCACGGCTTCGCGTACCTGCGGCCGCTCCTCGTGGTCCTGTGGATCGGCGCGCTGCCCGGCACGCTCCTCGCGATCGCGTTCGTGCCGGCGCTCTCGGCACTGCTCGACGAGCGCACGCGCGTGATCCACGGCCTCGAGCACGCCACCATCGCCGTGCTCGCGGAGCGCGGTCTCGCCGTCAGCCACGGCGTCACGCTCCCTGGCATGTTCGATCTCGCCCTGCGCAACGACGGCCGATCCTGGGATCGCGCGCCGATGATTCGCGCGGCCGTGGCCGACGCCATTCGCCGCGTCTCCGCCGGTGAGCGTGCACTCGTCTACACCGATCGCTGCGGCACGAGCTACGTCGTCGGGATCCTGCTGACGTGTCTCGCGCTCTCCGCCGCCGGCGCGGTCGCCTTCGCCTACGGCATCCCACACGGCTACGCATTCGCCGGCACCGTCGTGACGCTCGCTCTCGCGCGGCTCGCCTCGCGCGGCCTCGGTCTGCTCGCGCAGCGGCTGCTGTCGGTGTCCGCGCGCACCGCGACCGCAACCGTCGGAGCGATCGAGCCGGCCGTGTCGCCCGACGGCAACTTCATCTACTACGTCGTGCACATCTCCGTCGCCCCCGCTCCGTCGGGCACCGCGATCGGAGAACCGGTCTGAACGCGGGCTAGAACGATCTGCCCCACGCGAGCTCGGCGCCACCGGTCGTCGGAACCACCGACACGGACGGGCCCTCCTGGGTCCAGCACGCATTCCGGTAGCCCTTCGCGCGCGGGGGCCGGGACCGAGCGGCATCGCTTCGTCGACGGGAACCCTCCTTGGTTCGAGGGCGTGCACCCGCGAACACGGCTATACTCGGTTGTTGCCATGAAGACAGTCGCGCTCGCGTTGGTCCTGGTCGGGCTGAGGCTCGGTGAAGTCCGGGCTGAGCGCGCGGATCCGGATCCGAAGCCGCAGGTCAACCTGGCGTCCGATCTCGCGAACAACGAGTCGGGGGCGACGCCGGTGATCCGGCACGGGGGCGCGACGTCGTACGTGAAGCTCGGCACGGTGGTCGTGCCGACACGCGTCGAGGCCGTGTCGCTGACGAACGACAATGCGAGGTTCCAGCTGCGCGTGCGGATGGCCGCGCAGACGCCGAAGGATCGGTGGCCCGTGGTCGGCTTCGGCGGGACGTGGTGGCGCGCCGAGTCGAAGGGCGGAAGCGGCAAGGAGGGCGATGCGAGCTTCACGCTCGATCGGGCGGCGGCGGCGACGCTCGCGAAGGCGTTCGGCGTGCCGCTCCGCGAACGAACGAAGCTCGATGACGGGCTGGCGTATACGTGGACGGTCGCGAAGACCGCCTCGACGAAGAAGAGGGACAGGATTCCCGTGAAGCTTCGGGTCGAGAACAAGGGGAAGGCGCCGATCGGGTTCCTCGTCGGCGGGATGTTCAGCCAGCGCGGCGACGACCGGTTCGTGCCGGAGATCAAGATGGGCGGGAAGGCCGTGCCTCTGATCAAGGTGTTCGGGGGGAACGGCGGCATGGCGTATCAGAAGATCGCGCCGGGGAAGTCGATCGAGGTGACGACCGATCTGCGCGGCTACCCCGAGGGTGCGTTCTCCACGGCGGGCACGTACGAGCTGGCCCTGCGCTACGCGGGCATGGTCGCGGCGGATGGCATGCGGATGTCGGCGCCCGAGGATCAGGGCAAGGTGTGGGACGTGGAACCCGCGACGACCGCGACGATCGTCGTCAAGTGATCACCGGTGCGTGTCGCGCCATCGCTCGATGTCGGCGAGCATGGCTTCGGTGCGTGGGACGAGCTTGCGCGCGAGCGGAGCTGCCTTGACCCCCGCGAGACCGGCTGCGATGGCGGCCTCGGCGTCGCGGGCGAGGGCGATCGCCGCCGCGCGATCGCCGGTCTCCCACAGGGCCTGTGCGAGCGCGAACCGCGCGAGGCCCAGCCGGCCCGAAGGGCGGTCGGACTTCTTGCCGTAGGTCGCCAGGGCGGGGCGAAGGACGCGGACGGCGCGTTCGAACTCCCGCAGCGCGACCCAGGTGCGGCCAAGGCCGATCTCGGCGCTGGTCACGAGATCGGGGCGCTCGATGCGCGCACCGCCGTCGATGGCCGCCTTGAAGTCGGAGGCGGCGTGGGCGGTGTCGCCGATGCGGAGGTAGATCCATCCGCGGTTGTCAAACGCCTCGACGCGCGCGGCGGCAGCCTCCTCGTCGGTGGTTTCAGGCGAGACATCCTCGATGAGGCGCGTGTAGACCGCGATCGCCGGTCGGTCCTCGGCGGAGATGTCGTGCAGGTCGGCGAGCATGCTGAGGGAGGCTACGAGCTCGGGCGCGCGCATGGTCTCGAACAGCTCGACGGTACGGCGTTGATGGGCGAGCGCGCCGTCGAGGTCGTTGTCCTGCATCGCCTCGAGAGCGAGCTCGTTCTCGATCGCCGCGGCAGCCTTGTCGGCCTTCACGAAGCGCATCTCGATCCCGTGGGCGGTGCGAGATTCACGGGCGGCGTCCTCGGGACGCCCGAGGCCGAGGTATGCATGCCCGAGGCGCCAGCGCAGCTGTGATTCCTCGAGACCCTCGCGGCCGTAGCGACGCTGGACCTCCGCGATGCGCTCGAGGAGGAGCGGTACCAGGGGAGCATTGTCGCCGCGGCGGTACATGCATTCGGCGCGCGCACCGAACACCTCGTCGATCTCGGCCTCGCTCTCCACGTCGCGGAGGCGCTGCGCACCCGCGGTGGCCATCGCGAGGAAGCGATCGGCATCGGCGGCGCGGCCCTGGATGCACAGCGACCTTGCCGAGAGCGCCAGCGCGCGCACCCGCGTGGACGGAGCATCGAGGGCTTCGGCGAGCGGCCGCGCCCGCTCGAGGGCCGCATCGGCGTCGACGACGCGCGATTGGTCGAGCGCGTCGCTCGCTCGCGTGAGCGCGATCTCGAGCACTGCCGGCAGATCCTTCGCGGCTTCGGCGCGATCGGCGACGGCGGCGAGCGGGGCCTCGTCGGTGCTGGTCGCGACCGCGAGGTCGCGCATCAACGCCTGATGCGCCGCGCTGGCCGAGGACAGCCGAGCCGCATCGTCACCCGCGCAGCTCTCTGCCGGGGCCAGCGAGATCACCCGCTTCCAGGTGGAGAACACATCGCCGGTGCGTCCGGACATCATGCTCGCGATGGTGACGTCGAGGTTCGACTTGCGGGTCTCGAGACATGCGAGGCGGCCGGTGATCTGTTCCGGCGTCGCGCGCCGGGTGGCCTCCGCGAGGCACGCCGCTCGCCGCTCGGTCGTCCATCGCGTGGCGTAGCGATCGAGGCGGTGCTCGAGCTCGACGAGGGTATCCGGCAGGTGTCCCTGTGCCTTCAACGCGGTGGCCAGCGCCTGGCGCTGGGGCGGGCCCCAGACCGCATCGATCAGCCTCGTGGTCGGTCCGCAGACCGCGTCCACGTCGGGCGCCGCCGCTCCGCGGGTCAGCAGCAGCGTGGTGGTGATCGCCGCGCCGACCGCGCCCACGCCGAGCGCCACGTACGGCCAGCGCTTCGCCCGCGGCTCGAGCTCGTCGAGTAACGCCGCCATCGACGGGAACCGCTCGTCGGGATCCGCGCGCAGACCGCGGCGCAGCGCGCGCTCGACCCCCGCGGAGACGCCGTGTCCCCGCCGCGGTGGCGCGATGGTCCCGTCCGCGATGCTGGCCTGCAGCTCGTCGAACGTCTTGCCGGGGAACGGCCGCGTGCCGAACAGGGCCTCGTAGGCGGTGACGCAGAAGCTGAACTGGTCCGAGCGCTCGGTGGCGGCGCCGCGCGCCTGCTCCGGGGCCATGTACGCGGGCGTGCCAAGCACGGTGCCCGTCAGGGTGAGCGGGGTCGCCGCCATCGCCGGTGGGCGCGAGACGGTGGGCCCCTCGTTCACGTCGCATGCAAGGCCGAAGTCGCCGACGAGGACGTCACCCGTGATCGCGACGAAGATGTTGTCGGGCTTGAGATCCCGATGGATGAGGCCCGCGGCGTGGGCCGCGCTGATCCCGCGCCCGGCCGCGCACAGCGCGCGCAGCACCTCGGCGCTCGCGTGCTCGGCCGCGAGCCACTGGCGCAGGTTCATGCCATCGACGAGCGCCATCGCGACATACACCTGGCCGGCGTGCTCCCCGACGTCGTACACGACAACGACGTTCGGATGAGACAGCCGTGCCAGCGCCTGCGCTTCCCGCCGCAACCGCGCCGCGGGCGCATCGCGATGCAGCATCTTGATCGCGACATCGCGATCGAGCTCCGGATCGCGCGCCGCGTAGACCACGCCCATGCCGCCGGCGCCGAGACGACGGACGATCCGGTAGCGATCGATCGTCTGCGGCGCCTGCTCACCGCTCGCATAGTCGGGCTGCGTCGCGTCGGTCTCCAGCGCCGATGAGGGCTCGAACAGAACCCCGAGCACCGCACGGCAGCTGTCACACGCCGCGGCATGGTCCGCGATCGCGGCGCGGTCGTCCCCCGACGCGGTGGCCAGCTGTGCGAGCGATTCCGGATCGGGACAGAGCACGTGGGACGACGCTAGCGCGATATGCTGAGCGTGCGTGAGCGGAGTGTCGCTGGACAGCGTCGTGCAGGGGCACTGGGAGGCCGGGCGAGCGACGTGGCCGACGGTCACCGTCACGGCCGAGCGGTTCGGCGCCGAGCTCGGGCGCCGCGCCGGTACCGACGCGCCTCCGGACGTCGTCGCCAAGCTGTGCGGCAGCGATCTGTACCTCGCGATCGCCTGCGCGGATGGGGATCCCGCCGCGGTCGAGTGCCTCGACCGCGAGTTCCTGTGCGACGTCCAGCACGTCGCCCGCAAGCTGCGTGCGACGCCCGACCAAGCCGCCGAGTCGAAGTCGCAGCTGTCCCGCGTCCTTCTCGTCGACGAGCCTGGCCGCGCCGCGGGCCTCCGCGACTATGCTGGCCGCGGTAACCTGCGCGGCTACATCCGGGTCATCGTCACCCGCGATCTGATCAAGGCGATCCAGCGCGGTCGCCGCGAGGCGCCGCTGGTCGGCGACGAGATCCTCGCGCGCCTCGGCACGCAGCACGATCCGGAGATCAGCATGCTGCGCGCGCAGTACCACGGCGTGGTTCGCGAGGCGATGCGCGATGCGATCACCAAGGTCGACGACCGTACGCGCGCGTTGCTGCGCTACCAGATCGTCGATGGCTGGACCGTCGATCGGGTGGCGGAGATCTACGGCGTGCACCGCGCGACGGCCGCGCGCTGGATGGTCGCGGCGCGGGCGACGCTCGCCGAGGGGATCCGTGCAGAGCTGGCCTCCCGCCTCGACGTCGATCCCGACGAGGTGGCTTCGATCATCCGTCTGGTCCAGAGCCGCGTCGATGTCTCGCTCGACCGCCTGCTCGCAACCTGAATCGATCTCGCTGGCCGCGGGTGGTGCAGGTGTACGAGGTGTTCACAGCTCCCGCGTGGGTCCACGTAGGAGTGTCGACCGGTTAGCGAAGGAACGCGGGTTGCTTGGTCACCCGAGATGGTCGCGCTCGTGCTGTTCTGCAGCGTCGCATCGGTCGGGCTCCTGAGCGTCCTTGCCATCGCCGTGGCGGCAAGGAAGCGCCTCGCCCTGTGGCGGCGCGAGCGCGCGCGCATCGCCGCGAGGACCACCCAGCTGGCCGAGAGCGCCCGGCGGAAGGCCGAGCATGCAGCGCTGCTCGCACGGCTGCGGCCGACGGCCTCTCCCGCGCGGCATGCTCCGGTGGCCACTGGCGGCCTGACGGCGCTGT
>JAYVLW010000338.1:0-6443 GCA_043759315.1 Myxococcales bacterium | reverse complement strand
TCGTCAGGTGGAGCGGATTTGCCCGCGCGAGCGACACGAGCTGGCGAAGCGCACGGAGCGGTGGATACTCCGCGGGGCGGAGCAGCGCCGCGGTCATCTCGACCGCGGCGTCCTCTTCGAGCACCGGCAGTACGTCGTGGCGATGGCGCTCCGCCGCAGCACCGAGCCGAGGCCGGCGGACGTCGAGTCGGGCGCTGGCGACGCCGAGAATCCACAGCGGCAGCGCTTCGCCGCCGAGCGTGGCGTACTCGAGCGCGTCGAGGAGATCGTGCTCCGCGAGGTGGAGATCGTCGACAATGATCACGGTGGGTCGCCTTCGCGCCACCGCACGCAGCGCGTCGCCGATCGCGCGGACCGCCGGACCATCGGGAGTCCCGATCAGGCCGACGAGGGGCGGCGGCTTCCCACTGCCCGGCGCCGGCACGCTCGTGAGGATCACGCGCGCGCCGAGCTCCTCGATCCGCCGCGCGAGCTCGGCGGCGAACGCCGTCTTGCCAACACCTGGCTCGCCGACGAGGACGGCGAAGGCAGGACCCGCGAAACCCCAGGTGCCCGAGCCGCTGCGGTGATCCTGGGGCGGCAGCCCGCGCACCGCCGCGGCGGCATCGGCGGCGAGATCGGCGAGCAGTGCCTCGCGGCCAAACAGCTCGGGCCGATCTCCACCTTCGACGAGCAACCGGAACGCCGGGCCCGCTTCGTCGGCAGCGCGCGTGGCGACCTGCGCGATCGATGCGAACGCGCGCGTCAGGATCACCCCGGTCCACGCGGAGGTCGGGATCCAGCTCTCCGGCTTCTCGACTGCCTCGCCGTGCAAAGCATTCGGCTCGATGCGCAGCGCATCCAGGTGCAGCGCGACCCTCGCGCCGCTCGCGACCAGGTCACGGGCGAGGGCGAGGCCGCTCGCCGCTGGATCGCCGTGCGCGGAGCCGAGCAGCGCGGCGAGGATGCGTCGGCCCTTCTGCGAGACGATCATCACCTGGCGCGCGGCGAGCGCGACCAGCATCGCGCGGTCGACCTTCGCGAGCTCGATCCACGCGAGCACCACGGGTTGCCGGCTCTCCGCAACCTGCGAGATCGCCGGTGCGGTCCGCATCATCGTCGGGGTGTCACGGGTCGCGCGCAACCGCGCCTTGAGGTCCGCGATGTCGCGCGGCCGCTTCGCCGGATCCTTCGCGAGGCAATCGGCGCAGATGCCTTCGAGCGCCGCCGGGACCGCCGCGAGCGCACCGAGTCGAGGCGGGCGCAGCGCTGCATGTGCGCGCTCGAGCGCTGCCGCGTCTCCGACGAAGGGTGGCCGGCCCGCGCACAACTCGAACAGGATGCAACCGATCGCATAGAGATCCGAGCGCACCGTCACGGACGCCGCGTCGACGAGCTGCTCTGGCGGCATGTACTCGAGCGATCCGACCTGGACGTTCGCGCGGGTCGGATCGTCGGGATCCTCCGGCCTCTTGCGCGCGAGACCGAGGTCGAGAATGACCACCCCGCCGGTGGAGCGACGGTAGAGGTTGTCGGGCTTGAGGTCGCGGTGGATGTAGCCCGCAGCGTGCACCCGCGACAGCGCGTCGAGGGCTCCGAGGATGATCGGCACTGCCTTCTCCGCGCCGATCGGCGCGCCGTACGTCAGCGACGTGAGGCTCGCGCCGTCGATCTTCTCCATCGTGATCCATGCGCGGCCGCCGGGCAGCACGCCGTGGCCATCGAGCCGCGGCACCGCGGGCGCACCGGTCGCGCCGAGCGCCTCCGCCTCGCGCGCCATCCGCGCTCGCGCCAGTTCGTGATCCGCGTGCGCGACCTTGAGCACGCTCGTGCCGAGGTCCCACACCGACGCGAACCCACCGCTTCCGAGCAGGGCACCGACCGGGCGCTCCCAGGCGAACGGCGGACCCATTTCGGCGGCCTCCTCCGCGGCCGCGATCCCGCCGTGCTCGGGGCAGGCCTGTCCCCCGGCCAAGCGGCGATGGCAGGTGACACAACGGGCCACGGCGTCATCGTAGCGGCGATCGACCGCTCACAGATCGTCGGCGACCCACAACCCATCGGGTAGCGGATAGGGCGCCCAGGATTCGGCGTCGAGCGCCTCGCCGTCGACCACGCCGCCGTGGATCAGCGCGCGGCTGTTCCCGACGGCGATCTTGCTCGATGTGGCGAGCGGTGCGAGCAGGCTACGCAGGCCACCGACGTCGATCTCGCCGACGGCCATCACCGCGAGCACGCTATCTGGCGCGGCGAGCCCGATCGTCATTCCGAGCCCACGCACCAGCTCGGTGATCTGCGCGATCACCGCGCTCTGCGCCTCGGCATACACTGCGATGACCTCCCGCGCGGCGCCGGTAGCCGGATGGATGACCGCGGAGAGCGCGTCATAGAATTCCGTGGGCGACGCGTACCGGTCGCGCTGCTCCGGGGCCAGCGCGCGGCCGATCGGCGCATCGATCGCCGGATCGATCTCGACCTTCGTCGACGGGCGCGGGCGCGCACCGTGGATCTGCATGTAGCTCTGCACCACGCCTGGGGCGCCGCCAAACGCGGGGTGCCCCGTCAGCATGTGGAACGCCAGCAGGCCGAGGGCATACACGTCGGTCCGCGCATCCACCGGCTGGCCGCGCATCTGCTCGGGGGCCATCGCCGCAGGCGTGCCGAGCATCGAGCGCGAGGACGTGAGCCCGGGCCCGACCTGATCGATCAGCTTGACCAGGCCGAAGTCGAGCAGCACGGGACGCCGCCCTGCTGCATCCTGCGCGAGGATCACGTTCGAGGCTTTGACGTCGCGATGCACGAGCCCGGCGGCATGCGCGATCGACAGCGCATCGCACAGCGGTTCGAGGATCTCCAGCATCTCGGGAGGCGGCAGGGCTCCTCGTTCGTGGAGCACCTCGCGCAGGCTCGGGCCCTCGAGGAACTCGAGAACGAGAAACGGGCGCCCGTCGACGAGCGACCCGTGGCTGATCGCGCGGACGACGCTGCGGTCGTGCAGCCGCTCGATCGCGTCGAGCTCGCGCTGGAACCGCGTCAGCGCGTCGACCGAGCGAACGAGCTCGAGGTGGAGGATCTTGATCGCCACCTCCTCGCCGGAGGCGCTCGTCGCGCGCCACACCTGCCCGAACCCACCCTCGCCGACGAGGCGGTCGAGCGCGAACCCAGGAACGATCGGAGCCTCCACGAGGACTCATTATCACCTCGGTCAGCGCGGCGCGCCTTTCCACCCGGGTGCAGCATTTTGCGGCAGGCGGCAACTTCCCTTCATGGGGTGACTGTCGACGTCTCGGCCCTACATGCGCGGGTCCGATTCGGCACGTAGGGGGACGAGGCGGTGCCGCGTGTCGCACAATAGGCAATCGATCAACCGTGCTAGGATCGATCATCGGTGTTCGAGAACGTTATCGAAGCCATGGTCGATGCGGTGTTGGTGGTGGATGTGGAGGGGCGTGTAACCCTCGCGAACACGGCCGCAACGCACATCACAGGTTATTCACTCGATGAACTTCGCCGGACGCCGGTCGCGAAGCTCCTGATCGACGACAGCTCGGGGCTTCGCACCGTGGTCCGCCGCCGGATCGAAGAGGGCGACGTGATGCGCCGCGAGGAATCCTGGCTCGTCAGCAAGAACGGCGTCCGCGTCCCCGTCTCCGTGACCGGGTCACCGGTGCTCAAGCCCGACGGCGGGCTCGAGGGCATCGTGCTCGTCGCACGCGACGTGCGCGAGCTGCGCCAGCTCCTCGCCGACAAGCAAGCCGAGATCGAGCGGCGCACGCTGGCGGAGGACGCCTTGCGCGCGGCGAAGGCTTCGATCGAGGAGCAGCTCGATCAGACCCGCGACTCGCTTCTCCTCGCGGAGCGGCGCGCCACCCTGGGCACGCTCGCGGGCGGCGTCGGTCACGAGCTACGAAACATCGCGCAGATCCAGATCGCCGCGGTCGACGAGCTCAGTAGCGCCCTCGACGCGGGTGCGGACGTCTCGCGGCTTGTCCGCGCTGTGCTCGGTGACCTCGAGCGCGTCGGCGAGCACATCAGCCAGCACGGGCAGCGGCTGATGCAGCTCGCCCGACCCGGCCCGGATCACGTCGCACCGGTCGCTCTCGATCTCATCGTCCGTGACGTCGTCGCGATGCTCCGCGGCGCCGGCAAGCTGCGCCGGCTCGAGATGATCACCACCGTCGGAGAAGGTCTGCAGGTCACCGTCAACCGCACGCGCATCGAGCAGATCCTCGTCAACCTCATCGTCAACGCGGTCGATGCGATCGGCGAGCAGGCCGGCACGATCACGATCGACGTGCGCCCGACCGGCGACGAGAAGCGGGTGGTCTGCACCGTGACCGACACCGGCTCTGGCATTCCCGCTGACCAGCTCGACCGCATCTTCCAGCCGTTCTTCACGACGAAGCCCGAAGATCGCGGCACCGGCCTCGGCCTCCCGGTGGCGCGAGAGATCGTGCAGAGCTACGGCGGGAACCTGACCGTGACGTCGACGCTCGGCACCGGCTCGACGTTCACGTTCGACCTTCCGCGCTAAGAACCGGGGATCAACTCGATGGTGCCATCGCCGGTCTTCTTGCCGCGGAGCACGCGGTAGTCGGCGCCCCACTGCTCGACGAGAAGCGTGTCCTCGCCGGGCGCGCTGTACAGCCACCAGCGGCACCGCTCGACGTGCCCCGCCGGACGATCCTTCTTGAGATCGCCGAGCGGTCCGACATCGCCATGGAGCTGGCAGGTCGCCGCACCGCGCTTGTCGAGCACGTACCGGACCTCGCCGATGACGAGCGCCTCCGGCGGATAGCCGGCGATCGCCTGCGCATCGTCCTGCGTCATCATCCGGAGCGTCCCGCTCCCCACGCGTTCGATACCGACGTACAACCAGCGCGTGTCGGTGTTATCGACGACACGCGCCCCCGACCAGCGATGGCCGTCCTCGTCGTAAGAGATCAGGCCCTCGCACAGGAAGTCCTTGCCATCGATCGTCAGCACGTCATCGACGCGCAGATCGCGTACCGTGCGCTCGAGCAGGAGCTTGTCGCCGGCCCCCGCGGACAGCTGCTTCGGCGCGGAGCCGCCACCGAGCTGCTTCCGACGCTCGTTGACCGCGATTCCCACCGCCGCGGCACCGCCGATGACCGTGAGCAGCACGAGCAGGATCCAGATCACGATTCGTGATAAACGAAATCTCCCTCCGACGCCATGCCCGTCATGAACATCATCGAAGCGGTCAGGAGCGCGCTGCAGACGCAGATGCGGCTGGATCCCCGCATGGTCGTCCTCGGCGAGGACATCGGGAAGTTCGGCGGCGTGTTCCGCGCGACCTCCGGCCTCTACGAGGAGTTCGGTGGCGATCGCGTGATCGACACGCCACTCGCCGAGGCCGGCATCATCGGCACCGCGATCGGCATGGCGCTCTACGGCCTGCGCCCGGTACCGGAGATCCAGTTCGGCGACTTCATCTTTCCCGCATTCGATCAGATCGTGAACGAGCTGGCGAAGTTCCGGTATCGCTCCGGCGGCCAGTACTCGTGCCCCGTCGTGATCCGCACGCCGGTCGGCGGCGGCATCCGCGGCGGTCACTATCACTCGCAGTCGCCCGAGGCGCTGTTCATCCACACACCCGGTCTGAAGGTCGTTGCCCCCTCGAACCCCTACGACGCCAAGGGCTTGCTGCTCGCGTCGATGCGGCAGAACGATCCGGTGCTGTTCATGGAGCCCAAGCGGATCTATCGCGCGAGCCGCGGGGAGGTGCCAGCGGCGGACTACGAGCTTCCGCTGGGCAAGGCCGCCGTGACTCGAGAAGGCTCGCAGGTCACGGTGATCGCGTGGAGCGGCATGGTCTCGATCGCCGAGCAAGCAGCGGCCGCCGCCGATGCCGCCGGGATCTCGATCGAGGTGCTAGACCTCCGGACGCTGATGCCGTTCGATCTCGATGCGATCCTCACCTCGGTCAAGAAGACCGGGCGTTGCGTGATCGTCCACGAGGCGCCGCGTACCTGTGGCTTCGGGGCCGAGCTGATCGCCTCGATCCAGGAGCGCGCGATCGAACATCTCGAGGCGCCGATCCTCCGGGTCACCGGCCTCGACACGCCGTTTCCGTACAGTCTCGAGCACGAGTACATGCCCAACGCTGATCGCGTGATGAACGCGATCCGCCAGACGCTGGAGTGGTAGCCATGGCGTTCGATTTCTACATGCCGGATATTGGTGAAGGTGTCGTCGAGGGCGAGATCGTCGGGTGGAAGGTCAAGGTCGGTGACACGGTCAAGCTCGACCAGCCACTCGTGGAGGTGATGACCGACAAGGCCACCGTCGAGCTCCCCTCGCCGCGTGCCGGCGTGATCGCGAAGATCAACTTCAAGGACGGCGACATCTGCCCCGTCGGCAAGATCCTCGTCGTGATCGAGGAGGCTGGCGGTGCCGCGGCGAGCAAGCCCACGCCGCCACCCGCTCCGCATCACGCACCT